>NZ_JBANBK010000015.1:0-128442 GCF_053572325.1 Bradyrhizobium sp. UFLA05-112
GTGCCTTGGCGCTTTTTGGACGCCGGTCAGTTGACCCTGCGGAGCCTCCTTCTTGCCGGCGTCCAAAAACCAGCACAATGGGTGACACGCCGCGGGGATTGCAAAAGTTGTTACTCTATCAGCAGCAGTCCGCGTTTCTTATCACCGTCGAACGTATTTACAGCCGCGAACAGCCGCTTTCGCTCGACTAGCCATGGCCGGTAGTCGGAATTGACATCGAGCACGAAAACTAGGTCCTCGGCTTCGAGATAGCCCCCGATAGGCGAATGATGCCCAACACCAGCACCAAAAATTTGCGAGCGATCGAAATTCACGATGTAGCGTCGGCCGGGATCGTTTGAGCGACGCAGGTGCTCCAGAAACTGGTCCTCGCTGAGATCACGCAAGACTGTGACTTTCCGGCTCGTGTTGGTCCTGGCGACCTCGGCCAGTTCATCAAGCGTGAGACCCAGGATGCATACCCCTGTCCAGCACCGCCCTGTGCCGGCCAACACCTCGCCCTCCGTGCTTGCCGCCTCGCCAAGTGACCTGTACGCATTCGCAACAGCGGCAGGTCCGCAACGAGAGCCATTTGACTGCCAGTTCACGTTTCTCTGGAATGTGGCTGCCACTGGAAGGTGCCACGCGCGTTCAATAAGCTCGGGTGTACGCGTTACCGAGGACGCTATAACTTCTGATGGCACGCGTGACTGGCTGACGACCCGGGCCCCGGCAGCCAGTAGACCCGCCGCAACTACCGTGCTGATGATACTGACGTAGCGCCATCGCTTCATGGGTCGTCTGAACCTAGCGGCAGTCACGACAGTGCCCTGGCGATTATATCCTCGAGCTTATTGGCGGGAAGAGAGATCCATCTGAACGCCCGTTGAGGGCCACGAGCGCCATTCTAGCGATCAAACCGCCACTTCCGGTCCACCAGAGCAGCAGACGTTGTGACCGGCTGTTGGCAGGTCTCTGAAGGGCCCAATCCAGAATCCTGCGCCGCCGAACGGCGCGTATTCATGCGTGCGAGGACAGAAATATTTCGGGTTTAGCTCGAAACGAAACCCCTGCTATCCACTCCTCAATGCACAAGTTGTCCGAGCTAGCCCGGATTTTTATTGGGACATGCGGGTGAATTGGTCAGCGGTTCTGATCTCACAGAGCCTTTGCGTGAACCCCATCGTTCGAGCTTTTGCGATGCGAGCGATCAGGCGTTGCGGTGAGGGAGAAGGATTTGTATGTTTCGCGCAAGACCTGCTTGGGCGCCACAGGAGTTCCCAAATCGGCATAAGTTCGCGAGAGCTGCGAGAGCGCGATGAAGAAGGCGCCAATAGGGCCTCTAACGAGGTTCAATTTGCGCTCGTGATCGCTCGCATGATCGAAACGGTAAAGACCGATCCTGAGCTGATGCGCCATGCGATCTATGATTTGGCGCGCCATAAGCTTCAGGAACAACTCGTCGATTCGGATTCGACAGATACCCGTCAGGCCACACTCGCGCTCGAAACCGCAATCCGAGGCGTCGAAGAATTTTCACGACAGCAGATCAATCTGCTCCCACCATCTTCGGTGCCGCCGCCGGTTTTGACGCATGATCCGCGGCCGCGGGAAGCCTCTCCCCCGTCTGAAGCTGATGTAGGGCCGATTCGTCCGAAAGTTGGAGCCGATCGCCATCCCTTGCGGGCTGTCATGACGCGAACCGCTTTGGTCCTGTTAGTCGTTGGAGCCGCCCTTACAGCAGTGCTGCAACGCGAACGGCTGATGACCCTGGGACAACCCTTCCGGGGACACGGAGGACGGGTGGTCTCCGACACGGCGGCGACGATATCCGACGCCAGCGCAATAGCCAATGCGGCCTTCAAGCCGCCTCCGCCGCCTCCCGCCTTCCCGCGGCCGACCGACTACGGGGTCTATGCAATTGCAGGCAACGTCCTGACCGAACTGAAACTGCTGCCTGGCCGCGCGCCTGATGTCAGGGTCGCTATCTCGGCCGCATTCAGGCTGCCTGGTAAAGTGATCCTGCCGAACGGACAACCTGAGTTTATAGTCTTTCGGCGGGATGCCGCGACCAACATATTGGAGCGCGCGGAGGTGCGGGTGATCGCCAGGATTACCCGCGATTTTTCAGCCGCTTCCGCAGGCCAAAGGCTTGACGACAGCGACGCCTGGGTCATCAGGAATTTCTCTTACCCGTACCGGGCGACTCCCGTATCGAACAACCCAGAGATGTACAAGCTCCACAGCGAGGACCCAGCGCTGCAGCTTCCTCCCGGCCACTATGCGCTGATACTCAAGAATCAGTCCTATTATTTCAGTATCGAAGGCGACATTGTGGATGCAAGGCAGTGCATCGAGCGGGTCGTCAGTACCAATGGTACCTTTTATTCAGCTTGTCGGAAGTCGTGAGACTCGCCGCAACTCGCCACTGCGCGCGCATCCCAATCCTCTCTGTTTGCAACTGCCTCCGCCACCTGCTTGCGAAAGCCGATCGGTTCGTGAACTGCTGAGCATACCGAAAACCAGTCGCGAGTTGATCCACTCGCGGCATTGCTTTGCCTGCTGCTTTTCCCTCGCTCGCGTCGAACGCGCGTACTCAGGATTCGCGCGCCCGGCGGACAGCGGCCTCCAGCTTTTGCTTTTGCTTCCGCTTCTCCCAGCGCAACTCCTCGTCTTGAGCCCGTTTTTTGAGTTGTGCACGCTCGCCTTCGATCGCCCTTGCCTTGGCTTCGATCTCCGGCGCTCCGAGCGCACAGAGCTCGGGTGCCGGTATAGCCGGCCAATAAGAAGGGTCCAGCCCCCAAGCCGGGAGACACCGTCGGCTCCAGCTCATGCTCGAACCAGCAGAATCCGCCGGTCCTGCGGCAGGATACTTCCAACATCAAAGATTTGCCGGAAAACAAGAGCGGTCCGAAGAGCTTCGACGATGTAGAAGCGAGGCTTTTCTTACGAGGAAATCGGCCTACGGCACGAGATGAGTCAATTCTATCGGCTCAAAGCGACACTCGAGGAATTGTTTGGCCGCCCTGATGTACATGGAGCTAAAGGAAAATTCGGACCTAGCGGATTGGAAAAAGCATCGAACAAGCTTTTTGGACGCAGTTTGGCTTTCAATTAGATCAAGCGTCCGTATCGCCGATGACGAATGGTTCAATGACATCGATGAGGCAATCGAGCGCGGGCGCCAACACATTAAGCTAGCCCGAAAAGCCTCTGATCTTTTCGCATCACTTTCTGCGACCCTATTCCATATCGTCTTCACGCAGATCGGTTTTATGCCTACTCGGCAGCCGACTGATCTTGCCCCCAAGTTTTATCCAGCCCTGAGTTCGCCCCGGTCGTTGAATTTGCCCAGTTGGGCGGTGGGAGCGACTGGAGCTGGCGCGGAGCCTTCGGCATAGCGCAGCGCCAGATCCCGTTGCGGATGGCAGGTGAAGGCGAACTCGGACGGCGACTTCCATCCGAGCTGAGAGTGTGGTCGCGCGTCGTTGTAATCGGCCCGCCAGCATCCGAGCGCGACGCGGGCCTGGGCCAGTGACGTGAACAGCGTCTCGTTGAGCAGTTCGTCCCGTAGCCGGCCATTGAAGCTCTCGATGAACGCATTCTGCATGGGCTTGCCCGGCGCGATGTAATGCCAGCCGACGCGGTTTTGATCGGCCCATGTCAGGATGGCGTTGCTGGTGAGTTCGGTGCCGTTGTCGCTGACCACCATCCTGGGCTTGCCGCGCTCGGTCATCAGCCGGTCCAGTTCCCGTGCTACCCGGGCGCCCGAGAGCGAGGTGTCAGCCACCAGCGCCAGGCACTCGCGCGTGCAATCATCGACCACGGTCAGGATGCGGAAGCGGCGGCCATCCGTGAGTTGATCCGACACAAAGTCGAGCGGGGCCATCGGCACCGTCATCGGCGCCCGGGTCCCAAGGGCCCGCTTGTGGCCGCCGCGGCGGCGTTTTCATTCCCACGAGATCCTTGAGCGCCGCATTGTCCAGCATGGCATCAGCCAGCAACCGCTTCAGCCGTGTGTTCTCGTCCTCCAGCGTCTTCAGCCGCTTGGCCTCCGACACCCGCCGAACTTGGCCTTCCATTTGTAGATGCTGGCGTCGCTGACGCCGTGCTCGCGGCACAGATCGGCAACCGAAACCCCGGCCTCATGCTGCTTCAAAATCCCGATGATCTGCTCTTCCGAAAAGCGGCTACGCTTCATGCTCTGGTCCTTGTTTGGGCCAGAGCGAACTTCAATCTGGATTAAGCCTGTGGGGCAAGGTCACGAGTATGCCGGCAGGCACCATCGTCAAGCTCGGAAGCAATGGCGGGAACCTCTTGAGCGCCATGAAGATCGGCACCATCGTAAGTCTTCGGGAGGATGGCGCTTGCTCTGATCACTTCTCCCGCATGACGCCTCGCAGACGGTCTTTGAGCGGGCGGACCAAATAATCAAGAACCGTTCGCTCGCCGGTGGGGAAAATCACGTCCGCAGGCATTCCAGCTGACAAACGATCCTTAACGAACGACGGTATGTCATCCACGACAACTTGTGCAAGGAAGTACGGTTGTTTGGTCTGTTCGTCTATGAGGCGATCGCGGGAGATACTCTCTACCTCCCCCACAATGATCGGAAGGATACGCGCTTGAAATGATGAGAACCTGACTTCCGCGGGCATACCAGGCTGGAGGTTTTCCGTATCCTGTGGTTGCACGTGCGCCTGCACAATGAGGGCGTCGTGCTCGGGGACCACATCGACCATGGGCTCACCCGGTTTGACGACTCCGCCAGAGGTAAAGACCCGCAGATTTTGCGCAACGCCTGTGCTTGGAGACAAGATGTCCACGCGAGACAGGACGTCCTGCGCGACTCTTACTTTCTCACGAAGATCATTGATCTTCTGTCGCGTTTCGAGCATCGAGCTAGCAATATCCTCCCGGAACTTTTGGCGAAGTTGCCGGATCTGCAGACGCGCTTCTTCGATGCCGTTGCGGGCCTTTGATTCATCCGCCATTGAGCGTCCAAGCAAACCTTCCAGGCGGCTCCTTTCGCGCTCGAGCGCCATCAATCGACTTTTCTGGGTTAGCTGATTTTCAAACAAGTGACGGACGTCAACCAATTCTTCATTGACATACTTGAGCTGATTCGCGGTTCCGCTTCTCTCCTGCGTTAGACCTTCGATCTCCGATCGATATTGATCGATCTTGGCGTCAAGTATTTGGACCTGACCTTTGAGGGAGCCGCACCTCTCGTGAGATTGAGCCACTTGATCGGCAATTGCCCGCTTGACGTTCGGATCGTCGGCGCGATCAAGCAGCTCCTTGGGAAATGCTATTTCGTCCTGGCCATCCCGTTCAGCGATCAAACGCGCTTCCTGGGCGATCGACGAATCCAGCTGGTTTCGCTGCAGCTCATATCCAGCCTTTGCTTGCGTAAGGTCCAGTCGGAATAAGACCTGCCCGGCTTGGACGTGTTGTCCCTCGCGAATGCGGATTTCGCGAACGATACCACCCTCCAGATGCTGGATGGTCTTGCGGTTGGTTTCCGCGGACACAACTCCGGTGGCGGTGATCGCACTATCCAGCCGAGCAACGGCAGACCATCCACCTAGAACGAGAAAAGTGCCGACTATGACGACGTAGCCGGCTGTGGCTGGGACCCTCCAGTCCGGAACGGAATTCTTACGCATCGTCGCACCTATCGGACGGCTGTTGCAGCACTGGCGACCGCCGCGATTTTCGGACCGCCCATCAATCTAGAAAGAATCTCAACGCGACCGCCGAACGCCGACACCCGTCCGGCTGCAAGCACGAGCACTTTGTCCACCGCGGCAAGCATCGCGGTCTTGTGCGATATAACGACAACGGTCGAGTGCGCTCGCTTCAGCGCCTGGATCGCCTCCATCAGGGCCGCTTCGCCTTCCGAGTCCAGGCTCGCATTTGGTTCATCGAGTATCACGATCGGTGGCTTTCCATAGAGCGCGCGAGCCAAGCCTATACGCTGCCGCTGTCCACCCGATAGGATAAGTCCGCCTTCGCCTACCTGGGTATTGTAACCATCGTGCAAGCCTTGAACCAACTCGTGAACTCCAGCCATTTCGGCCGCAGAAAACAACTTCTCTTCGTCATGCTCGCCGAACCGGGAAATGTTTTCTGCAAGCGTGCCGGAAAACAACTCAATGTCTTGCGGAAGATATCCGATATAGGGGCCAAGCTGATCGCGATTCCAATGAGCCAACTCAGATCCGTCAATTCTGACTTTCCCAACGGCGGGTCGCCACACTCCAACCAACGCTCGTGCCAAGCTGGACTTACCTGCTGCGCTCGGACCTATAATTCCCAAGACTTCACCAGGCTGCAGGGCGAAAGAGACTTCGCGGATAACGGGCTCCTTTGCGCCGGGGGGGATTACGAGAATATTCTCGACTGAGATCCGGCCCTGGGGCGGACGAAGAGTGATTTTTTCGCCTTCCTCGGGAAGCATTTTCACAAGATTGCTTATCCGCTCGTATGCAGAGCGAGCTGCCAGGAATGTCTTCCATTGTCCGACGGCTATTTCGACCGGGGCAAGCGCGCGCCCCATGATGATCGAGGCCGCAACCATTGCGCCGGCCGAAGTCTCCTGATTGACCGTCAAATACGCACCAACTCCGAGTATCGCGATCTGGAGAAACGCTCGAACGAACTTGCTGAATGCCACAAGAAAACCGGCCCGATCACTTGCGCCCGCCTGCAATTGCAGGCCTTCACTATGTCGATCGGACCAACGGTCCCGTAAGCCCTTGAGCATGCCCATGGCATAAAGCACGTCAGCGTTCCGGAACGTCGCTGCTGCGTACGAATGGGCCAGGACCGAATTGCGAGAGGCGTCCTTCAATTGATTCCGCGTCAATAGCTCGTTGGCCAACGCTAACGCAAAAATGAGCAATGCCCCCACACCAGCAACGTAACCGAACCAGGGATGCATAATGAAACATCCAGCGACGAACACAGGAACCCAAGGCGCGTCGCAGAACGCTATGAGGCCTGTGCCAGTAAGGAACTCGCGAATTGTATCGAGGTCTCGTAAAGCCTGCGCATGGTTTGTGCCCGGCTGAACAATCGTGCCGCGCAGGACCGTATCAAACAACGGGCTCTTTGCCTTTTCGGCGAACAGAAGGCCAAGCCTAACAAGGACAGACGATCGGATTTTCTCCAGAGCTGCATACACGATCAGGAGAAAGCCCGCGATGATGGTCAGCGCGACCAGCGTGCCGATGTTTCGACTGCCCAAAACCCGATCGTACACCTGGAGCATGTAGAGGGGGCCCACAAACGCCAGCAGATTTATGAAAAAGCCAAAGACAATAGCGGTTGCGAAGCCAGGGCGAATAGCCTTGGACGCGTCGGCTAAAAACGATGGACGCTTAGACATGGGCGACTAATTTCCTGGAGGCTGGTAGTCTCAATGCCTCATTGAAAATATTTCGACAGCTCCGCAGCCCTCTTTGCTGCTTACGTGACGGCCGCGACAATCGACTGTTGTCTCCTCCAACCATCAGGCAACTCATAAAATGGCTGATAGGCTTGGTCGATCTCACGCCAGGGTAGTTGTAGTGTGGTGCACATCAATTCCGACGATGCTGAGCGTCGAGCCATCCGACACGCACGCTTCGTGATCGGGTTGAGCCTGGTTGGCGGTCACATCACCCGGCAGAGCGGCATAGTTCACCTGAGCGGCGGGCGCGCCGGTTGCCGTGAGCTGGTTCGCCAGAGCAGCGGGCCCGCCGGTCGCCGTGAGCTGGTTCACCTGAGCGGTCGGGTCGCTGATCGCCATGACCTGGCTCACCTGAGTGGTCGGGTCGCTGATCGGCGTGACCTGGCTCACCTGAGTGGCCGGGTCGCTGATCGCCGTGACCTGGCTCACCTGAGCGGTCGGGTCGCCGGTCGCCGTCACCTGGCTCACCTGAGCGGTCGGGTCGCTGATCGCCGTGACCTGGTTCACATGAGCGGTCGGCTCGCCGGTCGATGTGACTTCGGGCTGTACTTGCAACACCGGCGCTTGGATCGCGTCAGCCACATGCACGGTGCTGGAGTGATTGTCGGCCGCGACGGTCGTATCCGAATGCTCAACCGCTGTGGTCGGCGCCGTCGAAACATGCTGAGGAGAGGCATGGTCCGGCGTCAGATTTGACGGGGCGGAGGAACTGACAGAATTGGAGGCGACGGTTATCAGTTCCCTGGCGACAATCGGAAAGCCGTCACCCTGCAGGTGAAAATCCGCCAACTTCAAATCGAGATCATGCTCGGCACGGACTACGTCATTCCCGGAACAGGCAGCCACACTATCGTGATGAGATGACTCGGGAGCGGGACCAGACGGCTTGGCCACCAGGCCGGCAATCGCCGGCTCATTGAAGTGGTGAACAGCGTCTTGCCCGTCAAGATGGAGCGCCGCCGCAGTCAAGACGGACCGATCATCCGTGCCGTGAAACGCCTGAAAATTTTGCAGCAGGCTGTCGTCAGCAAGCGCCTGTCCGATATGTGGACAGTGCTCTCCGTGAGCGGGCTGTGCATGATCGAGTGACACGAGGTCATCAGACGGCTTGCTAACCGAACCGCCTATCGCCAGGCTGTCCCAAACTGAGGCGATTACGATTGCGGAATATGTCGCCGCCAGATCGTGACGATCGAGGAACCATCCGAACGACTTCTCCGGCCGGCTACCGTCGTCGGCAGTCGCATTCAGTTCACTGCTCTTGACGTAGCCCGTGACCACCAGGGCGGCCAACAGTGTGGCGGGATGCAAAAAAACGGTCGATCGCGACGAATGCTGCTTCGGCAAAACGTACGGATGGGAATCCAGCAACTCCCGCACCAACCTCTCGAAGTTTCGGCCGCGAAGCACTGCTTCAGTGAAATTCGAAGCGACAACGTATTCGCCGCCGATGCGGGCAAAGTGAACGATTACCTCTTCGTTGTCTTGCCGGAAGAAAACAAACCAGGGCTCGCCCTCATCGGTGAGCCCACGATCTGTTGAAATCCCAACTCCGGATTTTGTCAGGGCATCTTCCACCCTGTAGAATTCCGCCAGCTCCGGTTGGCTCCAATCGCCGCGCTCGCAGGCCCGAAAAAAGGTAAGAACCTGATTACTTTGCAGCATGAAAGTACTCAGCCCAATGGTGAACTCGCTACGTAACAGCAACCGCTCATCGTAGATGCGGCCAAGCTCCCCCAGGGCCGGAAAGTACAATCGAAAGTGTTGATGCCCCTAGTGCCTACCCCTTGTTGCTCTTTCCAAACAATATCGAATGGGTGACCGGATCATAGCACCTGAGGAGATTTCTGACGAACAACTTCGGCTCTATGCCCAAAACCTCGGCCCACACCAAATATCGGTCGGGGGGTATCCGGCCGCGGCCTGACTCCAATTGAGAGATGAAGGTGTAATAATTCCCCCCCACCTTCTCAGCCATCTGGCGCTGCGACAACCCCCGCTTTTCCCTCAGCCCTTTGAGCCAGAGGCCCGCCTCTTTACGCAACTCAACAACCGCTGGCGATGAAATTTCCTGATGGTTCGAATACATCACTCCACCAATGAAATTGCCCCAAATCACTGGCCGGCGGGGCGTGAGAAAAACGGTCAATCGTGTATAGTGTTTTTGCTACCAATTGTAAATATCCCTGACGCCTGGAATGTCTCTCCGTGAGAATACGGACGTGGGGCGGAGGTCTATCCTGCACTTCAATACAAAGAAAAACACCAAGCGCGTTGATCTGATCAGAGCGGCGGTGGCAAACTCGGTCCAAGGTGCAAGCCGGGCATCCCAACAAGCCAACGGCTCAGGCAGATCCTGCGCCGCGACTACCCGGACCGTGACCATCCGAAGCTGCTCGAGCACGCCGTTGACCAGCCCGCAAACGCAGCAGCAACGACGGTTCGTAAGTCGCACGCCGGCTGGGATGACCTTCTAGCCCAACGAATCGATTCCCGGATTTGTGAGCCACCACGGAGGAGCCGCAACGCTGTCGCGCGGCTTCCACTCTCATTCGCCATTGTGGTGTCGAATCTGCGCACTACGGCCAGCAGCGACGTCGGAAAGTACGAGCCCTAATCGCACCGTTTCCGAGTCGAAATATAGACTGCTCTATTTTGATTTTGGGAGGACCGCAGATTCCGCTTGCGTCGATAACTAAGGAGTATTAACTTCACTGTACACCAGACTGAAGTATTGCCTACCGTTCGCACTGTCGGTCCCCGCTTCGGTTTCGCCGGAGCGGGTCTGCCAAGGATGGAGGAAAGAATGGAACGGTTGTACCTGGGCATCACTGTTACCAGCACGTTCACGCTGGTCACGATGGCGCTGATTCTAGTGTTCATGCGATAAGGCCGTCTCAAGTTGCTGGCAGTCTCGTCTTTATTCTGGGGCGGCATGAGTGTTGCTCATATCAAGGCAAACAAGATGACGCGTCAACCAGCACGATGGCCCCTTCGTCAATCTATTTTGCTAGGAGCTTTTCTGTGAGTAGTTGTAGCCAAAGTTTTTCTCCTGAGGCTTTGCTTCGAAGCGTCCACGAATTGGCCGAACGTATTTCTGAACTTCGCGATCTTCGAAGCCGGGTGCGGGAGGCCGAAGAGAGAGCGCGTGCCAGACGGTGGCACACATCATCCAATCCAGGTACCTCATCCAATCCAGCCACCTCGAAGAGGCGGCTCTTCGAAGAACGGCAGCACCCGATTGTTCATATGAAATGGGCTCGCGGAGCGGGACCGGTTGAACGGCTTGTTAGTTGGAAACTGATCGCTCCTCGAAACGGACTGGAGGAAGGTGGTTAGGGGCCATTCTGCGGACGATCTAACGCGAACAAACAGTTTGGCAAGCCGTTGGCGCGGTTTGCCATGCCGACGCGTGCACGGGTGTTTTGTACGCACCACAGGGCAGCTAGTCGGCTGCCGTTCTTTTTGAAAGCGATATGACGGAATACTTCAATCTGAAGGCAGAACTTCGAACGAATTGGGACCGCGTCACCGGCCGGCGCCATACCAGCACCCGTCCTATGGACCCCGGTCTTGGCGAACGCGACCTAGAATCCGCGCATGCCGAAGCCGTTCGGCAGAGAGGCGACTACGGGGCGAGAGATATCGGCGTTCGCGGCGCGGACACGCGCAGATATCAGTAGTGAGAATGCTCGTCAGAGGAAATTCGTGGTCAATTGCTTTCGACATGTTGATCGGCGGGACGCAGCTTCCAAAGCGCGGGTCAAGCGGATCGTATCGGGACCTCGGCCTCGCAACGAATAGCAACGCCACTGCCATCGAACCGAGTAACCCGAGCAGTCAGGCAGGGTGCGAAGCACTGATCAAAACCGACCGCCGTCATGCAATTGGTCAAAGCAACCGTGGCCAACCCATTTCGCCTTGAATGGCCCCTCCCGAGAAGTCGGCGCGGGTACTTTCGCGAGCGTAGTTTAGTTGCCATTCGGCCCCGGCGGGAGGATGCTCTGGGCTGTGGGCACAATGGAGAGCTGCATGAGCAAGGGTCTCGACAATCGGCACCGCAACAAGGATGGCGAAATCAGCAGCAAACACGGAAACACCCTTGTCCGCACGCTGCGTAAAATTTATGGACAAGGTTTTGCCGCCGGGTATCCGGAAACCGCGCTACTAAGTGAGGTAATGCCTCAACTCAATGAGACTTCGTTGAGCCAACTCCGCCGCGATTACGAGACGCATCATTTAAAAAACAAGATCGCTCATGTATCGGAATAAAGGCACCGACTTGTCGAATCGGGGCTGAAGGTGAAGGCACCAAAATGAACCAGGTGAATGCCCGGCGCGAGATTATTCGCGAATGGCGTTCGCTTCCGAAGGAGCTGAGACAAAGGGACGAACAAGCCGCAGCGTTCGCGATGCAGATAAAAGACAAATACAATTCTCTAGCGATAGCGCAGACCCATATCAAACCGTCTTGGGTTGGCTTTGAGTTACCCATCGCCTCCGCGCGGGCCTGGAGTGAAAGACGGCGGAGCGCCTGAGGCGACTTTCTTTCGCGGGTGATGACCAACGTAAGCGCTGTTGCCGTCGTCAGGGATTGGGATAGCCCTTCCACAACCACTCTAGCGCCGCCGGCAGGGTTTGCGCAACCGTCGAGCGGTCGACATGCTTGGCGTTGCGCGCGAACAGGAACTGGTAGTGGTAGCCCTTCTCCGCCAGCACCTTAGCCATCAATTCGGCGGACAGCGTCCAGTCGTGCATGCCATCGGGGATCGTCGGGTTGGGATAGAACAGGTCCTGATCGCCCATCTCGAACCAGTAACGGATCGGCTTGGTGGGCGCGCTGGGGATCAGTGGCACGCCGGGCGGCTCCGACGGCGTGAGCACACCCGCCTTGACGGTGAGGTTGGGACCGGCGGGCCCCGCCCATGGGCTGTGATATTCCCACGCGCCGCCGCGCAGCGCCGGATTGTACGGCCATTGTTGGTTCACCATCGTCGGCGAATAGGCCAGCACCCGATGATAGAGTTCAGGATGAAACCACGCCATGGTGAAGGCCGCCGTGCCGCTCGAGCTTAGTCCCATGGTCGCGCGGCCCTCGGGGTTCTTGGTGAGTTCTACGCCGGCATTCTGCTCGACCAGCGGCAACACCTCGCGCTCGACAAACTGCGCATAGGTCCCCGACACCGTGTCGTATTCGCGCCCGCGCTGGGCACCCTGCGCGTCCTGCCCGCCATTGCCGATCTGAATCGAGACCATCGGCGGCACGCGGCGCTGCGCGATCAGATTGTCGAGGGTGGTGTTCATGTCCTTCCAGGCCATCGAGCCACCGTCACCCAGCACGATGAACGGCGCCTCCGTGCCGGACACATATTGCGCCGGGACATAAACCTCGATCGTGCGCGTCCAGGTGCCGGGATGGCTGGTTGTGACGATCATGTTTGACTTGTCGCCCGGCGCCGTCGTCGCGATCATGATCGAGCTGTTGCCGCAGCCCGCCACATCGTCGCGGATCAGGCCGGGGTTGTAGATCACGCTGTCTTTCGACGAGAGGGTGAACGACGTAACCTTGCCGCGCGGCACGCCCTCCTTCGCCACCGTCTCAGGCGCGGGCGCATGCGTCGGGCCGATGATGAAGTTGCCCTCAGCGCCGGCCGGCGGCAGCGTGCCGTCGGAAAGCTCGGTTGCGCGCGGATAGTTCGGGTTGGACGGATCGCGCGTGGGTGGCGCCGTCTTGAAATCGAGGCCTGTGGCGTCGATGAAGAAGGGAGCCGTCTTGTCAGAGGTGTTGGCGCCGGGGGGAACGGCCATGTTCTGGGTGACGCAGGTCGATTGCGCGAGGGCGGCGGGCATGAGCGAAACGACAGGGATCAGCGCCCCCGCGAGGACAGCCAACAATTTGCGCATCGTCTTCTCCCGGCGAAGACGAGTCTCATTGGCTCGCCTTTACGGGAACTATGACGAGCGGCCGGAGGACGGTCAAGCATGGCCCCTAATGGCCGTCATACTTCCGAAAGCGGAGTATCCAGTGACGCCCCGGCGCGGGGTATCGCAGACGACATTAAGCGCTCAGGGATCACAACGGTGCCGAGGGAGCCGCATCGCGACCCTTGATCAGGTCCAGTGCGAGGGCATCGATAGCCTGCGTCAGCAAAGCAGACCGTTGCTGAGGAGCCAACGATTTTGCCTGCTTCATGAGCCGGCGCATCGATCAGGAGCGCGTGCGAACGGAACAGGCCGGTCCCAGCAGCGAGCAGAGCGATGAACACGAGTGCTGAAATCATCAGACGCTTCATATCTCCAGCTTGCGCGCGCCTTTGGCCACCACTTGCTCAATGCAACCTGAACACGCCATCGACGGCGCGCAGTTCAGCCGGCTTGATCAGCCTGGAATGCGCCACGGTGACCGAGAACAAGGGGCCGTCGAGCTTCTCCCGCCAGAAGGCGAGGAAATCCTGCAGCGCCGGAAATTTCGGAAACAGATCGTAATTCTGCCAGACATAGGTCTGCAGCAGCGAGCGATGATCCGGCAGCCGATAGAGGATACTTGCCGTCGTCAGCCCGTATCCCATCACTTGTTTCCGAAAATCCTCGGAAGCAATCCCAACCCGAGAAGCCATGCCAATCTCCATTCCCTCCACGCTGGTCCGTCCCAGCAGATCATCTTCGCCGTCGCGGCCTGACACCCCCTTATCGCTCCCGAAGCGTTCGCCATCAGTGATGGCCGTCACTGTGATGCGACGGGGCTTTTGAAGTCGGTGAGGCCACCAACTGGAGGGCGCTTCAACCCGAAGAAGCGGTGGCAGCGTAAGCGTGCGTGAGGGGATGATATGAGCGCTCGCTTTCAATCGTCTCAGGTTGAGACGATTGAACCATCGCAGGAGTGGCAGAGCGCTAAGGACATCCGTGGAGATAACGACTGAAAGGCAAGCGGTGACCGTTGCCGTTCAATCGCTCCGCTCATTCAGCGCATATCACGAAAAGCAGCCAACCGAACACGATTGCGACCCCCGCGAGCGCAACGAGAAAGTAGAAGCTATCCCGCGTCATCGTGTCAGCCTGGGTGAATACGATTGCTGAAGGTAAGGCGTAATGGCTGACGCGGTCCTTACGCCGTCGTTCAATCTCAGGTGAAAGGGATGTTATGGCACCGAACAGCGGTAAATTCGTCGCCTACTACCGGGTCAGTACGGCGCGGCAAGGCAGAAGCGGCTTTGGCCTTGACGCGCAGCGGCAGGCCGTCAAAACCTATCTGGACGGCGGCGATTGGCAGATCGTTGGCGAGTTCTCCGAGATAGAGAGCGGTCGCAAATCCGGCCGCCCCGCATTGGAGAAGGCATCGGCTGCGGCCCGGTTGCATCGCCCACCGCTCATCGTCAGCAAGGTGGATTGGCTCACGCGCTCGGTTGCTTTCCTGTCGCGGCTGCTCGAAGCTGGCGTTGATGCGCGCTTTGCCGATCTGCCGAAGATCGAAGGTGCGACCGGCCGCTTCCCTTACAGCAAATGGTGGCCGTTGCCGAGCTAGAGGCTGGCATGATCAGCAAGCGCACCAAGGACGCGCTGGCGGCGGCGAAGCGGCGCAGGGTGAAACTCGGTGGAGATCGCGGCGTGAGGCCAACCGCAAGGGCCTGTAAGCTGCTATCGAGGTGCAACGTGAGCGCGCGGCGGCAAGGCAGCGGATATCACGCCAATTATTGCGGAGCTGCGGGCCAGCGGCGCAACGAGCTGAAGGCGATTGCAACCGGTCTTACCAAGAAAGGCATTGCAACCGCACGCGGCAAGAACTCATGGACCGAGACGCAGGTCGCACGCGTACTCGAACGCCTGTGAGCCGCAACGTCACTAGGGAACGCACGCGGCATCCCCACCGCGCGCGGATCAGGTGATTGGTCGCCGACGCATGAGACGCGCGCTCGAACGTCAACAATAATCGAAAATAATACTCGCTACCTCCCCTGCGTACCACGCCTACGTCGAAGATCGATGGGTAGACCCCTGCAATGAGCATGGAACAAAAGTTCTTTGCCCCGTCACGTTGGCGACCATGAACGCGGGGGGCTCATTTACGAGCGTTACCGGCCCGCTCCTCATCAAGAACGGACCAGGGTGTCAATCGGCGCGCAAATATTGCAGACGATGACGTAATTGCGGTCGGCGCTCGCGGCACGAAAGATCCGCTATCTTCAGGCCTTCGCAATCTTTTGAACCGGAGGGGGCTATGAAACAGTATGTTGGGCTGGAGGTCTCGCAAAAAGAAACTTCAGTATGCGTTGTCAACGAAGTAGGTCAGGTCTTGTTCGAGGGGAAGGCGAAGTCCGACCCTGGAGCGCTCACCGCGCTGCTACGCAAGCGGGCGCCACATGCGGAGCCCTTCTATGCAGCCTCAATCGTCTTTGCGACCGCCTTCCTGACGCTCGCGATTTCGTTCTGGCCGTACATGATTTCCGTTCTCGATCCGGATCGAGGACGCGGCCGCACCCGCCTCGAGCCTGGCTTTCATGTTCTGGGCGGGCGTCTTCGTGTTTCCGCTGATGCTGATCTACACAATGATCAACTACATCGTCTTCCGCGGCAGAGTTAAGCCGTCAGCAGGACATTACTGAACCGAAGGGAGTTGAAGATGCAGATCGGACTGTTTGTACCCTGCTTTATCGACGCCTTCTTTCCGGAGGTCGGTATTGCCACTCTGGAGCTGCTCGAGCGCTTCGGTCATGAGGTCGTCTATCCACGCGACCAGACCTGCTGCGGCCAGCCGATGGCCAACAGCGGCTTCAACGCCGAGTGCGCCGACACCGAAGCGCTGTTCGTGCGCAATTTCTCGGAGTTTGACTACGTCGTCGCTCCGTCCGGCAGCTGTGTCCATCACGTGCGGAACGACTTCGATGCGATTGAGCAGACAGAGGAAGTGAAGGCGCTCCGACAGCGCACCTACGAACTTGTCGAGTTCCTGCATGACATCCAAAAGGCCGAAGCTTTTCCCTGGGCGCGGTTTCCGCATCGCGTTGGCTTGCATAACAGCTGCGGCACGCTGCGACAGCTCAAGCACGCAAAACCCTCCGAACTGCGCGAGCCGTTCTTCTCCAAGCCGCTTGATCTGCTCTCCAAGGTCGAGGGCATCCAATTCGCGGCCCCGGCACGGCCGGACGAGTGCTGCGGGTTCGGCGGCACCTTTTCGGTATTCGAGGAAGCCGTTTCGACGAAGATGGGTTACGATAAAGTGAGCGATCACGCGCGAGCCGGAGCCGAATACATCGTTTCGGCCGACTCCTCCTGTCTGATGCATCAGAGGGGCTGCGCCGAGCGGATCGGGATCCCGCTCAAATTCATTCATATCGCGCAGATCCTGAACGGAGCGAGCGCATGAGCACCAAGACAGAACCGACCACTGGTGACTGTGGGATGCTGCATCCCGAGTTGCTCGCGCGGGACGATCAGGACGCGATCTATCGCGACGGGCGTCGCCTGGACCATGCCGAGGGCAGCTCCGTGGATCAGGCCGAAGCGGCCGCGCGGTTCATCGCGGCACCTCAGCACGAGAAGATGCACGACGAGCGGCTGTGGGACCTCCGACAGAAGCGCGACCGGGAAATGGAGCACATGCCGGAGTGGGAAGAACTGCGCTCGCTCGCGTCGGCGATCAAGGAGCACACGCTGACCCATCTCGACGAATATCTGGAGCAGTTCGAGGCAAACGCACGCGCGAATGGCGTCTATGTGCACTGGGCCCGGGACGCGGTTGAGCACAACAAGATCGTTCACGGCATTCTCAGGGACCACGGTGCCAAGTCACTGATCAAAAGCAAGTCGATGCTGACAGAGGAGTGGATTCCGGCACTATATGGCCTCGGTCGGCATCGAGGTGATCGAGACCGATCTCGGCGAGCGCATCTAGCAACTCGACAACGAAGACCCAAGCCACGTGGTCGTTCCGGCGGTCCACAAGATGCGACGTGGCCGACGTGTTTGCGAAGACCATCGGGACGGATCCGAACAATAGTGACGTGCATTATCTGGCCGAGGCGCAGCGCGAGGCGACGCGGCCCTTGATCCTGGCGGCGGACGCCGGCATGACCGGTTGCAACTTTGCCGTTGCAGAGACCGGCAGTGTCGTCGTCTGCACCAATGAGGGAAACGCCGATCTCTCGGCCAACGCGCCGAAACTGCACATCGCCTCGATCGGGATCGAGAAGACGATACCCCGGCTGGAGCATCTCGCCGTTTTCGTACGGATGCTGTCGCGCAGCGCGCTCGGGTCGCCGATCACCCAGTATACGTCACACTTTCGAGGGCCGCGGCGGGGCGGCGAGATGCACGTGGTCCTGGTGGACAATGGCCGGTCCGCGCGCCTCGGACTGGAGGAATTCTGGACCTCACTGAAGTGCATCCGCTGCGGAGCCTGCATGAACACCTGCCCGGTCTACCGGCGCAGTGGCGGCCTGAGCTACGGCGCGACCTATTCGGGGCCGATCGGGCTCATCATCGACCCGACCTTCAATGCGCGCAAATACAGCAACCTGCCGTTCGCATCCACGCTGAACGGTAGTTGTACCAACGTCCGCCCCGTGAAGATCAACATCCACGAGCAAATCTACGCCTAGCGGCGAGAGCTCGTGAAGCAGCACGAGGTGCCGTTCGTCAAGAAGGCCGCCATGAAAGCCGCGGGCGAGTTGCTGTCGCGTCCGGCAGCCTACCGCGCTGCGATTGCCGCAGCCGATGCGGTGCTGCCCCATCTTCCACGGTTCGTGATCTACAATGGTCTCAATGCCTGGGGCAAGGGCCGCGAAATCCCGCATGCGCCCAAGCAAACGTTCCACAGTTGGTATCGTATAAACCGGGGAGAGAAAAAATGAGCAGCCGGGAAGACATTCTTGCCGCCATTCGAACCAACCGTCCTAAAGCCGAGCGGCCGCTACCCGTCGTTCCCTTGTTCGATCCGCCCGAGCCCGTGGCCCTTCTGGCAACATTCAAGACAAGTTTGGAGCGCATGGGCGGCATATTCCTCGATCCGCCAGTCGGCGGGGACGAGCTCCAGGCGGCGCGCGACAAAATTGGCACGGCGAAAGTCGTTTGCTCGGTGGTGCCGGAGCTTGCAGGCAATCGCGACCTTGCGGACGTCTATTCGCCTGTCGACCTGGCGGATGTCGATTTCGCAATCGTGCGCGCTTCCTTTGCCGTTGCTGAGACCGGCTCGGTTCTCCTGAGCGAGCGCGATCTGGAAGTCAATGCCTTGGCATATCTCGCGCAGCACATCATCGTTCTGCTTGATCCCGCCGACATCGTTCCAAATCTCCATCACGCCTATCGACGCCCTGAGTTCCGGTCGGGACATTACGCGTCATTCAATACCGGACCATCGGCAACCGCCGATATCGAAGGCGTCCTAATACATGGCGCGCAAGGAGTGCGATCCTTGTCTGTCGTGCCACTTGCAAGGCGCACGGCTGAACACCGTGTGTAGATCGATTTTGGCTTTGAGGTGAAGCGATGGATGGGACCTTGGTTTCCGCAGCGGCCGGCCTTGGCGGAGCCGCGATCGGGGGAGCAATGTCTTTCCTGGGCTCGTGGGTCGCACAACAGAAGCAGCTGCGTGCTCAATGGTTTGTCCAGGACAGACTGCGAAGGCAAGATCTCTATAAGGAATTTGTCGAGGCGGCGTCCAAGTCTTACGTGGATGCGCTCCAACATGACAAGCCCGACATTGCGTCGATAGTGGTCCTGTACGAGAAACTGAGCCGAATGAGGATCATTTCCTCGCCGGCGGTGCTTTCTGCTGCTGAACAGGCCCTCAGGCGGATTATCGATACCCTGCTCCAACCCGGAATATCGCTGACGAGCGAGAGCGTTCGCGAGATGTTTGAAACCGGCTCTGCTGATGTTCTCCGGAGCTTCGGCGAAGCATGCCGCGCTGAATTCGATGCGCTCCGCGCTCAACAGTTCAAGGCGTGGGCCGTACGAACGAAGGTTTGGGAGAGGCCGGTCGCTTAAGGCGCGCAACGCCTTGCGCGATTGCCGGAAAAAGATCCGATGCCTTGCGAGGATCCCGTGACGAGCGCGCGCCTGCCGGCGAGGTTGAACAATTCAAATGGCAAGGGAGACCTTCTTCAGCGCGGCGATGGACGCGGCTATCGGCCGAGCAGCTTCTTCACGCCGGCAAGGCCGACGCGAAGGAACGGATCGGAATGAATGTAGAAATACCGCACGCCCTGCTCCAGCCAGGACGGCAGCTCGTCGGAGGTCACCAGCGTGCCCGCGATCTTGCCTGCGGCGCGAATCTTCTTCACGGCAAATCCCACGCGCTCGATCACAGCTTGGGGCCGGGACTGGCCGAACGGAGGCGCCGGCGGATATCCCATGTTCTGGGACAGATCGCCGGGTCCGATGAAGAACACGTCGATCCCATCCACCGCGAGCAGCTCATCGATGTCATCGATCGCTTTCGGCGTCTCGATCATCGCGATGATCAATCGCTTCTCATGGTCGGCGGGACAGGCGTAGCGGACGGCGTCGACGATGGCGCGCGCCTGGTCTGCGGTATCCACCATAGGAACCATGAGACCGTCGGCGCCGGCGTTGAGATAGCGGATCAGGAGTGGCCGCTCGTGGGAGTGCGGGCGAACGATGGCCGCTCCACCCGCCCCGCG
Source organism: Bradyrhizobium sp. UFLA05-112 (assembly GCF_053572325.1). Taxonomy (NCBI): domain Bacteria; kingdom Pseudomonadati; phylum Pseudomonadota; class Alphaproteobacteria; order Hyphomicrobiales; family Nitrobacteraceae; genus Bradyrhizobium; species Bradyrhizobium sp. UFLA05-112. The sequence continues at coordinate 20,074 of NZ_JBANBK010000015.1, forward strand.
AATGGCCTGCGCGGCGGCGCGCACATCCTCGAAGCTCCAGGTACCGTGCTCGCAATCGACGAAGATGGCATCTGCGCCAAGCTCGACCAGGCGCACCGCCAGTCCCGACGAAGCATGGTGGGGCGTGAGCATGGTGACCGCCTCGCCCTTGGCAAGACGCTCGCGCAGTTTGGCGCCGTTCATGGGAGATCCTTTCTAACGCTTCGGCTGGTCTTTCAGGCCTTCCGGCGCACCGACCCACCGGGCCGTCTCGATGTCTGCGGAGGTATCGCGCATGAAGGTCGGGCAGATGTGCAGTTCGGGGATCACGGCGCCCTTTTGCAGGCTGGCGCAGAGCAGCACCGCGCGCGCGACGTCGTGCGGATTGAGCATCACAGCACGTTCGCTATCCGCCGGCGGTCGCGCGCGATTATTCATGATCGGCGTGTCGGTCTCTCCCGGCAGGATCGTCGTCGCGCGAATGCCCTGGTTGCGATAGGTGTTGTGCAGGAAGGTCATGAAGTTCTTAACGCCGGCCTTGGCCGCACCGTAAGCGGCACCACCAAGCAGGTTCGGGTTGACGACCGCCAACGAGGAGACGGTGATGATCGTACCCTCCCTCCTGGCGATCATGTCCTCCAGCACGGCCTGGGTCAGGTTGAACACCGCGGTGAGATTGACGTTCACCGTGGCGTTCCACTCGACCTCGCTGATGAAGCGCGCGTTCAGCACCTTGCTGGCACTGCCCGCGTTGTTCACGAGGATGTCGACCGATCCGAGATTGTTCTTGACCCAGCCGACCGTCTCCAGGATCGCCTCCCGTGAGGCGACATCGAGCGCACGGGCAACGGCCTTGCCGCCTGCTTTCTCGATCGCCGCGACAACCTCCTCCAGCGGCGCGATCCGGCGGCCAGTCAGGACGACCGTCGCGCCCTCCTGGGCCAGGAGGATCGCGGTCTCTCGGCCGATTCCCGTCCCTGCGCCCGTGACGAGCGCGATCTTTCCGTCGAGCAGGCCCATTCCGTACCTCTATTCGGCAGCGGTCGCCGCCAGACTTGAGCGTCGATAGCCGTAAGTCTGCCTCGCTGCCGCTGGCGTAATCAACCCTTCGGCCAGATCGAGTTCGACCGCTGCAGGGCTACGCTCACTGGTTTGTCCCCATCCGCCGCCACCGGGCGTCTCGACCTCCAGCCGATCGCCGGTCCTGAGAACGACCTTGCCCTTGGGGAACTGCGGTTCGCCGTTCCTGGTCACCTTGCCGGCGCTGCCGGATTGGCCGCCCACGACGCCGAAGCAGGGATGACGCACCCGCTCGGAAGCGAGATAAATGCTCATTGGATTACGTCCGCGGTTGCGCAGCACGACGCGCTGGCCGAGGCCACCACGACTCTTGCCCGCGCCGCCGGAATCCGGAATCAGCTCCTTGCATTCTGTGAGCACCGGCACGGCAATTTCGAACATTTCGACCGCCGTCACCTTGCAGTTGGACGGAAAGCTCAGGGTGTCGAGACCATCGTACGCGGCACGAGCTCCCTGTCCGCCGTGAAAATTCTGGACGGAGCTGTATTGCGAGCCGTCGTCGCGCTGACCGACGCAGTTCGCAGCCCAGATCGGCGCGCCGCCGCTATCGCCCATCACGAGACCAGGCACGACACCCTCCAGCGCCTTGAAGATCAGCGACGGAATCACATGGCCGATCAGGTTTCGCGAATTTCCGGCGGTCCACTGCTCCGGGTTGAGGATGGAGCCGAGCGGGGCTTCATCGGTGATCGGCGTGATGCAGCCCTCGTTGTTGGGCGTATCGGGGTCGAGCAGGCACTTCAGCGCATAGACGGAATGGGCGTAGCGATAGTTGGTGCGACAATTGATCGAATGAAGGATCTGATCCGAGGTGCCGGCATAGTCGACGTGAATGGAGTCGTCGCGGACGATAACCGACGCCTTGAGCTTCACATCTGCGTCGTACCCGTCGAGCAGAACTTCCGCTGAGTACGTCCCGTTCGGCCATTGCCTGATGGCCTTGCGCGTCTGCGCTTCGGATCGCGTATGGATGGCGTCCGCGAGCTCGTCGATGCCATCGAGATCATACTCGTCCAGGAACTTCACGAGCTCGCGTCCCATGACGTTGTTGGCAGCAACCATGGATTCGAGGTCGCCCATCACTTCGGTCGGGAGGCGAACGGACGCAGCGATGATATCCAGCACGTCCTTGTTGAGAACGCCTGCTTTGTGCAGCTTCACGATGGGAAAGCGAATGCCTTCCTCGAAGATGTCGCTGGCCTCGGAGTGCAACGGGCGGCCGCCGACATCGGGCAGATGGGCGATCGAGCCCGCATAGGCCACGATCTTGCCCTTCCTGAATATCGGCGTGATCATGGTCACGTCGGGGAGATGACCCGTGCCGATCTCGGGATCGTTGGTGGCGAGGACGTCGCCCTCCTGCAGGCTTTCCGGTGGAAACTTCGGCAGAAAGTATTTTTGCGCGGCCATCGGCAGCGACGTGATGAACACCGGGATAGACCAGGTGCACTGGGCGAGCGCGCGGCCGCGGCTGTCGAGCAGCACGGTCACATAATCGTGGTTCTCGCGCACGATCGGCGAGAACGCCGTGCGCCCGAGAACGATGTCGGCCTGGTCGGCGATGAAGATCAGGCGATTCCACATCACTTGAAGGTTGATCGGATCGTTGAAATCGGCTGCATTCACGGACATGCGCGGCTTCCTCTAGGCGATGTTGATGACGAGATTGCCGTGGGCATCGACGTGAGCCCTGCCGCTCGGTCCGACGACCGCGGTGGACTCGCGCTGCTCGACGATGGCCGGTCCCTCGATTTCCTCGCCGACAGGCAATTTGTAGTGGTCGTAGACCGCCGTCTCGGCGTACCCGCCGAGCTCGTTGAAATACACCGGGCGCGAGCCGTTCTTGGCCTGGGCAGCTTCCCTGCTGTGCGGACGCGTGACCTGATCCTTCTCGCCGCTGGAGCGCAGGCGCCAGGTGATGACCTCGACCGACGAACCGGCAACGGTGCGGCCGAACAGCTCGCGGTACAGCTTGTAAAAATTGGCGAGCAGCTGCTCCAGGAATTGCTTTGCGGGAAGATTGCGATCCGGCAAGGCGACCGTGATCTCGTGCCCCTGGCCGACGTGGCGCATGTCGACCGTGTAGGTGTTGGTGATCGTCTCCGGTGCGACACCGGCTGCGATGACGACTTCTGCGCCCTGCGCCGCAAGGTCGCCGAGCAGGCGATCCATGGTGGCGAAATCCCAGTTGTCGACCCTCATCGGAAAGCTTGCCGACAGATCGACCGCGACCGGCGCGATGAGCAGCCCGATCGCCGATGTGACGCCGGCGCCGGTCGGGCAGATCACGCGCTTGATGCCAAGCTTGCGCGCGATGCCATAGGCGTGCACCGGACCCGCACCGCCGAAAGCCACCATCGGCAGGCTGCGCGGATCGACGCCGAGATCGGTCGCATGTACCGCGGCCGCCTTGCTCATGGACTCGTTGACGAGGTCGTGGATGCCCCACGCGCAACGCGGCACGCTGACGTCGAGGGAAGCCGCGAGCTTGGCCATTGCCGCCTCGGCCGCATCCTTGGACACCTTGAAGGAGCCGCCGACGAAGGATTCGGTCCCCATATAGCCGAGCAGAATGTCGGCGTCGGTCACCGTCGGCTCGGTGCCGCCGCGCTGATAGGCAGCGGGGCCCGGAAGCGCGCCGGCCGAGCGCGGTCCGACATCGAGCAGGCCGAGTGGGTTCTTGGCGGCGATCGAGCCGCCGCCGGCACCGATCTCGATCATGCGGATCGACTGGATCTTTAGTGGAAAGCCGGAGCCCTTGCGAAAACGATGATAATGCGCGACTTCGAGGTCGGTGCCGACCGTCGGCTCGCCATTTGGAATCAGGCACAGCTTGGCAGTGGTGCCGCCCATGTCGAAGGACAGCACGCTGCCCTCGCCCGCGATGCGGCCGAACTCGGCCGCTGCGACGGCGCCCGCCGCCGGTCCCGATTCAATCAGGCGCACGGGCAGCTCGGCGGCGCGGCGGCTCGGCACGAGGCCACCGGACGAGGTCATCCACAGGACCTGGCGATTAATGCCTTTGGCGGCGAATTCGCGCTCGAGATGCGCGACGTGGCCCGACATCTGCGGGCGCGTATAGGCGTTGACCACCGTGGTCGAAGCGCGGTCGAACTCGCGAACTTCCGGGCACACCTCGGAGGACAGCGAGACGAAGATGTCGGGATTCTCTTCCCGCAAGAGCGCCGCGATGCGCTGCTCGTGAGTCGGATATTTGTAGGCGTGGAGCAGGCAGACGGCGACGGACTTGATGCCGTCGTCGCGCAGCCGGCCGGCAATCTCGCGAACCGTTTCCTCCTTCAGCGCCGTCACGATGTCGCCATCGGCCGAGATGCGCTCGACCGCACCATAACTGTCGGCGCGCGTCACCAGCGGATCCGGATATTTGAGGTTCAGATCGTAGAGATCGTAACGTCCTTCATTGCGGATGCGCAGCATGTCCTGAAAACCGGATGTCGAGATGAAGCCGGTCTTGACGCCCTTGCGTTCGAGCACTGCGTTGGTAACGACGGTGGTTGCGCCTAACACCTGGAGCTTGTCGAGGTCGACAACGTCACCGAACTGCTCGAGCAGCTCGGACACACCACGAACCACGGCCTCGGCCGGGTTGTTCGGGGTGCTCAGGACCTTGTGCAGATGCAATTCGCCGGTGTCGTCGAGAAGCGCGAAATCGGTGAAGGTTCCACCGGTATCGAATCCAAGCTTAGCCATCTTTTTCCTCGAAGCGATCGTCATCAAGACGACGCTGGTCCGTCGAATTTTCCCTGCCGACGCACGGTCAAAGCATGGAGTCGAGATTGCGGATTCCACGTATTTCGAGGGTAGGAAATGTGCCCTTGGCCGGCCACCACAACTCCGGTCTGCCGCCATAGGTTTTGTTTATGGCTTCAAGGACGCAAGCACATTCGCCTTAAGCACGTGGTGCTCGCGTCCTCGAAGTGATCCGGATTTGAGGCTAGACCGCCCGAATGCCCTGCGGATGGTTTCGCATCAGCTTCTCGACCACGGTCAGAAGCACCGCTCGCGTGGCAAGCGCCGGCTCCGACAGCGGCAAATGATCGGACACGCACAGCGAAACGGTGGCCTCAATCGCCGGGCGGACGAGCCGCCGGACTTCGACACCCGCAAAGCTCGATGCGCTCGCTGCGACGGATGCCGGCAAGATGGTGGAGCCGAGCCCCTCCGTGACCGCCGCGCCCAGCGCGGAGACGGACTCGATCTCAGACACGACGTTTGGTGTCACCCTTGCCCGCGCCAGGGATTCATCGATCAGCCGGCGCAGAAAATGCCCCTGGCTCGGCAGCAGAAGCTTGACGTCGGCAAGCGCGGAAAGCTGGAGCGGCTCATCCACGGATTTCTTCGCGGCCGGATCCGCGCGCGACACCAGATACAGCTCCTCCCGGAACAGCGGCTGGAGTTTCACGCCCTTGATCGGACCGGACCCGTAGATCATGGCCATGTCCATCTTGCCGGTCATGATGAGCTCGCTCAGCACGTGGCCGAAACTGTCGTTGATGTGGACGATGATCTGGGGATGGAGCCTGGACATCTCCTTGAGCAGCGGCAGCGACAGCGTGCTGGAGGCCGAATAGGTGGCAAGCCCGATCGACACGCGTCCGGCCAGCGCCTTGGTCGATTGATCGATGTCGATCTGCGCCTGCTCGATCTGCTTCAGCAGAAGTTGGGCATGACGATAGAGAATGAGGCCGGCTTCGGTCGGGACGATGCCCTGATTGCTGCGCAGCAGCAGCTTGTGCTTGAAATGACTCTCGAGAGCGGCGATCTGCTGCGAGAGCGCGGGCTGCGCCGTCCGCAACAGACCGGCCGCCCGCGAAACGCTGCCGGCGTCGACGACTTTGACAAAGCTCTTCAGCTTCCTGAAATCGACGCTCATGTGTGCGGAACGCTGCCCCTCGATGTACCTGGGTTGGCAATATCCTCTATCTAGGTCGTTGATTTCAATGAGATTCTTTGCAAGACCCCAGGCGTTCAGCGTAGCGCCTTACAGGCCTTCCCGATGCGGTCGCAGGCTTCCTTGATCGCCTCCATCGAGGTCGCGATCGACAGGCGGAAATAGGGTGACAATCCGTAGGCTGCACCCTGCACGGCAGCGACACCGACGTCATCGAGCAGGTACAGCACGAAATCGAGATCGTTCTCGATGACCTTTCCGCCCGGCGTCGTCTTGCCGATCACGCCGGCGCAGCCCGGGTAAAGATAGAAAGCCCCATCCGGGACGAGGCACGACAGGCCTGATATCGCGTTCAGCCGCGCACAGGCGTAGTCGCGCCGCTCCTTGTAGAGCTTGACGCTCTCGCGAACGAAGGATTGATCGCTGGTGAGCGCATGAGCTGCGGCGGCCTGACTGATCGACGACGGACATGACGACATCTGCGATTGCAGCTTGTTGATTGCGGCAACCAGCGGCGCAGGACCCGCCGCATAGCCGATCCGCCAGCCGGTCATCGCGTACGTCTTGGAAACGCCGTTGGTGAGGAGAATGCGCTCCTTCAATGCCGGCACGGCGGCCGCCAGCGTGGTTGCGGGTACGTCGCGATACCAGATCTGGTCGTAGATATCGTCGGATAGCACGAGCACGTTGGGATGCCGCAGCAGAACAGCGCCCAGCGCCTCCAGGTCCGATCGCAAATAGGCCGCGCCCGTCGGGTTCGACGGCGCATTGAGGATTAGCCACCGCGTCCGCGGCGTAATGGCGGCCTCGAGCGCATCGGCCGTCAGCTTGAACCCCTGGTTCTCGGAGCAGCGCACGATGACGGGCTTGCCGTCGTTGGCGATGACCATGTCGGGATAGGACACCCAGTACGGCGCCGGGATGATGACCTCCGTCCCCTCTTCCACGCTTGCCATCAGCGCCAGGAACAGAATCTGCTTGGCGCCGCCGCCGACGCAAATCTCATTGTCGGCATAGTCGAGCCCAAGGCGCCGCTTGTAATCGCCGATGATCGCCTTGCGCAGGGCGACGGTGCCGTTCACCGCGGTATATTTCGTCTCTCCGCGATCAATCGCATCGTGCGCTGCGGCCTTGACGTTATCAGGGGTGTCGAAGTCAGGCTCCCCGATCGCCATGTCGATGATGTCACGACCTGCTGCCTTCAGTTCACGAACGCGCGCGGACGCCGCGGTGGTCGGTGAGATCTTGATGCGGGAGACCCGCGCGGCGGGCACGAAAATCGTCACTTTGGTGGTCCTTCGCGTTGCAGATGACGTCAGTGTTCGACGTCGGTTTCGTCGCGCATGCGGCCGGTCAGGAACAATTCGCCCAACTCGTCGTGCGTGATATCCGCGGGCCGGCCGTCCCAGATTACCTTGCCGAGGCGGAGGATGACGGCGCGTTGGGCGACCGCCATGGCCTTTTTGGTGTTCTGCTCGACGAGCAGAATGGTCTGGCCGGCAGCATTGATGCGCAGCAGCTCATCGAAGACGTTCCCGATGGCCGTGGGCGACAACCCGACCGACGGCTCGTCGACCAGCAGGATCTTGGGTCGCTGCAGCACCGCCATCGCGACCTCGAGCAATTGCTGCTCGCCACCGGACATGTTTCCCGCCAGCGTATTGCGGCGCGTCTTCAGGATCGGAAACAGGTCGTAGACATAATCCCGCTCCGCCTTCACTTTGGCATCGCGCAAAGTGTAGGCGGCCATCTGGAGATTCTCGTCGACCGTCATGAGCGAGAAATTGCAGCGTCCCTGCGGGACCCAGGAGATGCCTTCGGCGAGAATCGCGCGGGACTTGTAGGCGCTGATGTCCTTGCCCTGCCAGTTGATGCTGCCGCCCTTGATCGTCGTCATGCCATAGAGCGTCTTGAGCAGCGTCGACTTGCCGGCGCCGTTCGGTCCCATCAGGGCGACGAACTGGCCTTGGGGCACGTCGAGATCCACGCCGTTGAGGATGTCGAGCAAGCCGTAACCCGCGCGCAGTCCCTTGATCGAAAGAGAGGGTTCAGCCACCGAGATAGGCCTCCCGCACCGCCTGGTTCCGGACAATCTCGTCGGGCGTGCCTTCCGCGAGCTTGCACCCTTGGTCGAGCACGACCACGCGCCTACACAGGCTCGTCACCACGTCGATGTTGTGCTCGATGATCAGGAAGCTGACGCCGAAAGACGTGTTGGCAAGGCGGATGCTGTCGACGACGCGTTCGATGAGCTTGGGGTTGATGCCGGCCATCGGCTCGTCGAGCAGGATGAGCTTTGGCTCGGGCATGAGCATCGAGGCGAACTGGATCAGCTTCTGCTGGCCGCCGGACAGCTTGCCCGCGGGCTGGAAACGCACGTCCCACAGACCCGCGATCTGAATCAGCTCCCGCGCCCGCTCCCGCAGTGCCGCCACGCGATTGCGGGCTGCCGCGCCGATCCCGAACGTCGACAGGATGCCGGGAAAGGTGAACATCTGGCCCGCGATGACGAGGTTTTCCTCGATGTCGAGCGCGCCGAACACGACCGTCTTCTGGAAAGACCGCAGCATGCGGCCCTCGCGCGCGATGTCGTTCAAGGACCAGCCCGTGATGTCCTGGCCATCGAGCTTCACCGCTCCCCCGTTGGGTTTCGCAAGCCCGGTCACGCAATCGAAGAAGGTCGACTTGCCCGAGCCGTTCGGACCGATCAGCCCGCAGATCTCGCCGCGATCGACATGGAGATCGAGGGCGTCCACCGCGCGGATGGCACCGTAGGATTTGCAGAGGCCGGAGATATCGAGGATGGGAAGGCCGGTCATTTGCGCCTCTCCAGGAATGACCAGAAGCGGCCGATCAGCGGTGCGAAGCCACTCGGGAACCAGAACACGAGACCGAACAGGAAGAAGCCGTAAGCGATCATGCGCAGTTCGGGCGCAACGCGAAGGGCTTCGGTGAGGCCGACGAACAACAGGCTGCCGAAGATGACGCCTGAGATGGTGCCGGCACCTCCTCCGAGGACGATGATCAGCATCGTGGTCGAATAGTACATCTGGAAGGTGAGCGGGCTGACCACGGTGAGGTAATGCGCATAGAGGCTGCCACCGAAGCCGGCAAACGCGGCACTGATCATGAAAACCAGCAGCTTGTAATGCCAAGTCGGGATGCCGACGGACTCGGCCAGCGTCTCGTTCTCGCGAATGGCGATCATGTTCCGGCCCGCCGGCGACCGCACGATGAGGTAGACAGCCAATGTCGCAATCGCAGCGATGGCGAGGACCAGATAATAGAAACCCACCGTTCCAGAGACCGTGAACGAGGCCGGCCCCAGCGCGAAATAAGGTTTCGGAATGGCCGCGAGCCCCATGTCGCCGCGTGTCAGGCTGATCCAGTTCTTGGCAATGGCCTGACCGATGATGACGAAACCCAGCGTACACATCACGAAGGATGTGGCGCGCAGCCTAAGTGCGGGAATGCCGAGCGGCAGCGCGATGGCGCCGGCGGCGATCCCGGCCGCCAGGAAGTTCACATAGAACGGCGTGCCGAAATGCACCGCCAGCAGCGCGGACGCATAGGCGCCGATGCCGAAGAATGCTGCCTGGGCGAGCGAGAGCAGCCCGGTATAGCCGAGCAGCAGGTTGAGGCCGTGCGCGGGCAGCAGGAAGATCAGCGCGATGATCAGCGCGTGCAGCGGATAGTTTCCGAGAAAGAGCGGTGCGATACAGGCGAGCGCGATCAGCGCGACACCGAACGGAAGTCGAAGATCCCGCGCCGTCGTCGGCAATGGGAGCTCGGCTGGTGTCATGTTCGGACCTCGCGCGATCTCGGACAACTCTGGATACCTCGCTTAGAAGCGCGCCTGGGCGGAGAACAGCCCGTGCGGACGCCACATCAAGACGAGCATCAGGGTGGCGAACCCAACGGTGTCCCGGAACTGCAGGCCGACATAGGTCGCGACCAGACTTTCTGCGATACCCAGGATCATCGCAGCGATGAACGTGCCGCGAACGTTACCGAGCCCGCCCATGATGATAATGGGCAGCGTCTTGAACGTGATGAGCTCGCCCATGCCGCCGTAGACACTGACGTTCACCGGCGCGGTCAGAACGCCCGAAAGAGCAGCAAGGGAGGCGCCGAGAATGAAGGTCCACAGCGCAATATGGCGAACATCGATGCCGACGACGGCGCAGCACTCGATGTTCTGCGACACCGCGCGCATCGCCTTCCCCATGCGGCTATAGGTGACGATCAATTCGAGGCCGACGAACACAACCAGGCCGACGAGCAGGATCAGGATCCGCTGCTCGGCCAGTGTGAATCCAAAGATGCTCACCGGCTCGATATAGCCGCCCGAGAAGAACTTGTAGCTGCCGCCGAAGACGAGAATGGTCGTATTTTGCAGGATCAAGGCGACACCGAGCGTCGCAAGAACCCCGGCTTCGGCCGGCGCTCCGACGATCCGCTGCATCACGAAATTGCCAACGACGACAGCGATCAGCGCCGTCGCGACCACGCCGATCACGACGGCGACCGGATATGGCAGATCGAAATAGTCGATGGCGAACCAGGCCCCGAAGGTGCCGAGCATGTAGTATTCGCCATGCGCGAAGTTGATCGCCCGCAGCACACCGAAGATCATCGTCATTCCGACGGCAACGATCGCATAGACCGATCCGGAAACGATTCCGTTGATGACCTGCTCGACGACCGTGTAGAACATGCGCCTGACCGTTCCGTTTGGGCCTATTTGGGATAGTCGATCTCGCCTGCAAAGGTGCCCTTGATCACGGGCTTGCCCTTCTCGACTTCCAGCAAGATCATGGGCAGGCGCGCCTGGTTATGATCATCGAAGGTCACCTCGCCGACCGCGCTGTCATAGTGAATTGCCGAGAGTGCAGCCCGGACCTTCTCACGGTCAATGCTTTGAGCTTGCTCGATCGCCTTGGCCAGCAGATGCACCGTCTCCCAATGCACATAGGCGTGATTGTTGGGGGCCTCGCCGTACTCCGCGATGAACTTCTCGACGAACGCCTTGCTCTTTGGGGAATCGAACGCCGGAAGCCAGGCCGCAGCCTCGATGGCTCCTTCGAGCGCCTTCGGCGCCGCCTTGATGGTGCTTGCCGTATTGAACTCGGCATTCCCGACGAGCGGAATCTTGCCGGCGATCCCGACTTCGATCATCTGGCGCCCTACGATGGGAGTCGAATCCGCGTTGCCATACATGATGATGGCCTGCGCGCCGGAATCGCGGATCTTGGAAAGCACGCTGCGGAAGTCGACTTCACCTTCCTTATAGTAGTCCTCAGTCAGGATCTGGCTGTTGAAGCGAGGCAGGTACTTCTTGGTGAAGGCGATGGCCGCGCGCCCATAGTCGGTGTCAACCGAGAGAACGGCGTATTTGGTGAAGCCCTTCTTCTCGGCGGCATACTGGAGCACGATCAGCGCCCGGTTCTCGTCCGTCGGATAGTTGCGATAGGTCCATTTGAAGCCGCCGACGCCCGCCTTGTAGGTGATCATCGGGTTGGACGACGCCGCATTGAGGAGAAGGACGCCAGCGTCTTCGGCCACCGGCTGCATGGCCAGCGTAACCGAGCTGGAAACGTCGCCAATGATGAAATCGACCTGGTCCTGATCGATCAGACGCCGGGTCGCCGAAACACCTTCGACCGGTGTCCCCTGGCTGTCCGCGGGCATGACCTTGATCTTGCGCCCGCCCACGCCGCCCGCGCCGTTGATCTCTTTCGCCGCCATCTCGGCGCCGCGCAGCGAAAACGCGCCGTACCGCGCATTCGGACCGCTCATCGGCGCGACGAGCCCGAGCTTGACCGTGCCGTCCTCGGTTCGAGCAAATGCACGGGAGGACATGTCCTGAAGTCCGATCAGGGCGGTTCCGATGCAAAATCCCCGCCGGCTTACATCAATCGTCATTTCCCCGCTCCGTTGCTGCCAACTTTTGTGCACCCACTAAGTCCGCCGGCTTTTTGGTCTGACGCTTAGAATTTTTTGCTGCGTCCGGCAGTAAAAAATAGATTTACGCCCGGTCGCGGGGGAAGCACGACTGCGGTCTGCCGCCATAGCGAATTTTTATGGCGGGATGCGACCGCGGCGAGAGGATCATCCCGAACAGCTCGGCCGCCCGGTCTAATCGGCATGAGCAGCGGCCAGGCGGGGACGCGACCTCGGAGATGATGCGAAGCATGTTGTCCTCGCGAGAATACAGGCGAGCACCGAGCATCACTTCGGCATGGCTGCCGAAGCCACTTGCGGGCATCGACCAATTGACGCGAGCCCGAACGGCGAGGTTGCTTGCAAGTCCTTGCGATGTTCGGGACTTGCCTCGCGATGAAGTGGGTCGGCGCGCGGTGTAAACTGCCGACAATCGCCATAATTTGGCATTGGTTTCTTCGGAAGAACCACTCAACGGCAACCAATGCGGCACAAATGCGCAAAAATGACCCGATGCCAATCGGGAGCTGCGCATGTCCCAGTCAGTACACGTTCGAGCCTTTCGCGACCTTCTGGGCAGTGGAGGCTTCGTTGAAGACCCGGAGCGAATCGCCACTTACACATCGGACCAACGCCGGCTCTTCACGGGGACAACGTTTGCCGTGCTGAAGCCGGCGACGACGCAGCAGGTCGCCGACATAGTGCGCCTGGCGGCGCATCACGGTATCGGAATCGTTCCGCAGGGCGGCAACACCAGCTACTGCGGCGGTGCGACGCCCGACGCGTCGGGACGCCAAATCATCGTGAGCCTTGAGCGGATGGACAGGATTCGCGAAGTCGATCCCGTCTCCATGAGCATCTCTGTCGACGCCGGCGTCATCCTGAAGAACGTACAGGACGCCGCGACGGCGGCAGGACTTCTGTTCCCGCTCAGCCTCGGCGCGGAAGGCAGTTGCCGAATCGGCGGCAACATCGGCACCAACGCCGGCGGCCTGTCGGTGGTCAGGTACGGGATGACGCGCGATCTGCTGCTCGGGATCGAGGCGGTGCTGGCGGACGGCACGGTGGTGTCCGACATGCGCAAGCTGCGGAAAAACAATACCGGCTACGACGTCAAGCAGTGCTTCGTCGGAAGCGAGGGGACTCTCGGCATCGTCACCGGCGCAGTGTTGCGTCTTGCGCCCTTGCCGACCCGCCGCGCAACCGCATGGCTGAAGCTCGCGAGCGTCGCGCCGCTCGCCGAGGTTCTCGCCCTCGTCCGTCGCGAATCCGCGGACCTGCTGACCACTTTCGAATTCATGGCGGCCCGATCGATCGCACTCGCGACCGAAGCAATGACCGACCCGCCATCCCTGGGAGCGGGCCCAGGAGGCGCCGTCCTCGTCGAGCTCGCCTCTTCCTCACGTCATCTCGATCTCGACGAATTGATGGAAGCCGTACTGGCCGAGGCGATCGAGTCCGGATGGATCGAAGATGCATTGCTGGCGCAGAGCGAATCGCAGCGGACCGCGATGTGGCGGCTCCGCGAGACCATCCCCGAGGGCGAGAAGCGCCGGAACGGATCGGTCAAGCACGATATCTCGGTACCGCTTTCCTCCATTCAGCGCTTCCTGGATCTGGCCGGCTCGCAGGTGCGATCGTATGACGCCGACCTTGAGCTCTCCGTTTACGGGCATGTGGGCGACGGTAATCTGCACTACAACGTCCTCGTTCCTCGCGATGTCGACCGGCTGGAGTTCACCAAGCGGATCGAAGGCAGCCTATCATTGCAACTCTACGACACGGCTGCGGCGCTCGGCGGCACGTTCAGTGCAGAGCACGGCGTCGGTCGTTTCAAGAAGAACCTTCTGGAGCGGTATGGCGATGTCGGCCGCATCGCTGCGATGCGCCGGATCAAGACCGCCTTTGATCCGGCAGATATCATGAACGCCGGTGCGATCGTTCGTCCGCTGGACGTGACGTCTGCCTCTTGAACCGTCGGCCGGCAAAAAGAAAGAGCCACTCCCAAGGAGTGGCTCAAGTTGGGGAGGAAACGCTCCATCGGCACTGCTGACTTCCGGCTCGATCTTCAGATGGCGGAGATGTCCAGCTTCGAGCCATCGACCAGGCGCGACAGCCGAAACGGTGTGGGATCGACGCAAGGCGTGTCGTTGACGACAAGCTCTGCGGCCAGATGGCCGAGCCCCGGCCCCAGACCGAAGCCGTGACCCGAGCAGCCCGCCGCAAGGACGAGGCCTTCCACCCCATCCACCTTTGACACCACAGGCACTGCGTCCGGCGTGCAATCGACGAAGCCGCCCCAGGCGCTATCGATCTTTATTTCGCCGAATTGGGGGAAGGTTTTCCGGACACTCTCCACCACTTGGCTCACCAGCCATTTCAAGGGCGGAGGATCCAGCACGCGATTCTGTTCGAATATCCGGTCGTCGTTGGTCAGAAGCGCCGGCATCGAATCCGGCCCCGAAACGAAGGATCGGCCGACGCCGAGCCTGACATTCTTCAAGCGGCGCAAGAACTGCGGCATGAATTCGCGGCTGTACCTGATCGCCTGGGGCGTGATTTCGAGGTTCGCCTTGCCGCTGATCGCAAGCGTATAGCTGCCGTCCAGTCGGCGCGTGATCGTGCAGTAGGGTGTGGAGACCGCCTCACCTATGTTGATCGTCGGGGTGGAACGCAGCGCAGTCTGCCGGATGCTCGCCTGGGGGAAACTGATCCCGAGCGGCCGAAGGAAGCGGGAGGACCAGGCGCCGGCGGCGCACAGCACCGCGCTGGTCCTGATGTAGCCCCTCTCCGTGTGCACGCCCGCAATCTTGCCATTGGCCAGGTCGAGCGCCCGCGCGGCGCATCCCTGATGGATCGTGGCGCCCAGGGTTCTGGCCGCTTCGGCGATAGCCGGCGCAGCGAGCGCAGGTTCGGCCTTGCCGTCACGCTCCGAATAGGTCCCGCCAACCCATTTATCGCGCGCTTCCGGGACTCGCTCGGCCACCTCCGCCCGGCTCAGCACGCGTGTGTCGACGTCGTACTCCCTGGCGACCTCGCGCCACTTTTCCCAGCCGGCGAGCACAGCCTCGTCGTGGGTCGCATAGACGAGACCGCAGCGTCGAAATCCGAGGTCCCGATTGATATCGCGCGTGAGCTCGTCCCACAGTCGCATGGAGAGCACCGAGAGCGGCAGTTCGCGCCGGTCGCGGTTCTGCTGGCGGCACCAACCCCAGTTCCGGCTCGATTGTTCACAGGCGACGTGGCCTTTCTCGAGCAGCGCCACAGAGAGGCCGCGCTTCGCCAGGTAATAGGCGGCCGTAGAGCCGAGAATGCCGCCGCCGACGACGACGGCGTCCGCCTCGGCCGGAAGACGCTCATCGCTGTGAATGCGCTCGACGCGGGGCGACATGTTCCAACGAACCTCGGCAACCAAGAGTGCGGAAGCAAAATTCCGATCAGCTCTTCATCGCATCGTGCGCACGATACAAAGTGCTGAAATCATCCAGAACTTCGCAAGTTGTTCGGTTTTCGAGCGCTTGAGCGACACGACCTGCTCAAGCCCCGACCGAGCAGGGTGCTTTTCGGAGCCGATATTGAGCTACCGGTAGAACCCGAGAACTGCCTTGGTCTCGAGATATTCCTCCATGCCCTCGATGCCATATTCCCGGCCATTGCCGGAACGCTTGTAGCCGCCAAAGGGTGCGTTGGGGTCCCAGTCAGGATGGTTGAGATGCACTTGGCCCGACTGGATCTGCCTGGCGACGGTCCGCACCATCTCCATATCGGTGCCCTGCACATGGGCGCCGAGGCCGTAGACGGTGTCGTTGGCGATCGCGATCGCGTCGTCTACGGTGTCGTAGGGGATGATCGACAGCACCGGGCCGAAGATCTCCTCCTGCGCGATCCTCATGTCGCGACGGACGTTCGAGAAGATGGTCGGGCGCGCATAGAAGCCAAACTGAAGGTCGCCGGGCCGACCCGGCCCGCCGATGACGAGCTTGGCGCCTTCCTCCAGGCCGACGCCGATCATGGTCTGCACGCGCTCGAACTGCGGCCGGTTGGCGATCGGGCCATGGGTCGTGCTTTCCGCAAGGGGATCGCCGACCACCAGTTCCGAAGCGGTCGCCGCCGCCAGGCTCTCGACCTCATGCATCTGCGGACGGTACACGAGCATCCGCGTTGGTGCGCTGCAGGATTGACCGAGATTGCGGAAGGCGGCGCCGACGCCGAGCGGAACAGCACGGCTGAGATCGGCGTTCGGCAAGATGATATTCGGCGACTTGCCGCCAAGCTCCTGGGCAACACGCTTCACGGTGGGCGCCGCCGCTTGCGCGACGAGAACGCCGGCCCGTGTCGAACCGGTGATCGAGATCATGTCGACCTCTGGATGCGACGCCAGAGCGGCGCCCACGATCGGTCCTGTCCCATTGACGAGATTGAACACGCCGGGCGGACAACCGGCATCGTCCATCAGCTCGGCAAACAGCAAGGCGCTCAGCGGCGACAATTCGCTCGGCTTCAACACCACGGTGCAGCCCGCTGCGAGCGCGGGTCCGACCTTGGCTGTGATCTGGTAGAGAGGCCAGTTCCATGGCGTGATAAGCCCGCAGACGCCGATGGCCTCGCGCATGATCGCGGTGCTGCCGCGCGCGGCGATGAACGGATAATTCGCGAGATTGTCGCGGGCGACGCGGATATGTTCGGCGGCCAACGGCACCTGAGCGCGACGTGCGTAGGTGATCGCAGCTCCCATCTCGCACGTGAGAGCCTGTGCGAACAACTCCAGCCGCTGGAGGAGCAAACCATGAACCCGGTCGAGCAGCGCCGCTCTCTTGGCAGGCGGTGTCATGGACCAGGCGGCGAAGGCTCGTCTGGCGGCTGCGATTGCGCAGTCCACATCGTCGTCATCGCCGAGCGCGACGTCGGCGATCGGCTGCTCCGTCGCCGGGTTGACGACAGTTGCTGCTGCCGTGACGGATCCGATCGGCTTCCGCCATTCTCCGTCAATGTAGCATTTTCCGAGGAAGCCGGCTTCCGTCAGGTGTCGAAGGGGCGAGGTCATTGGAGGCGATCCTTGATCCGGTAATGGGCGCCGATCAGCGGCAGGAACCAGGGTTGGCCGGGAATGACCGGCCCGCCCTACCAGCCGCGCATCCGGGGCCATCGCGCGTGAATCGCGTCGCTGCCGGCGGAGACGACGTTGTACAACTCGTGTTGCGACGCCGTCGCACAGGCGTGATTGGGGAGAATCCTGACCTTCGCGCCGATCGGAAGATCGGGCAAAGCGTGCGCCGACCCGGGCCTGATGGCGAGGATCCCGTGCTCCTGGCTTGCTTGCGAGACGATCAGGTCGGGATAGATCTTGCCTGCCGCGTCGCAGACCAGACCATATCCCTGGTCGACCCGCTGCGCCGCAGTGCCGC
Source organism: Bradyrhizobium sp. UFLA05-112 (assembly GCF_053572325.1). Taxonomy (NCBI): domain Bacteria; kingdom Pseudomonadati; phylum Pseudomonadota; class Alphaproteobacteria; order Hyphomicrobiales; family Nitrobacteraceae; genus Bradyrhizobium; species Bradyrhizobium sp. UFLA05-112. Next base: position 37,393 of record NZ_JBANBK010000015.1, read on the forward strand.
GGTCGCGCGACAGCGCCATCCACCCCGCATCGACCAAAATCCAGCCCTTCTCGGCTTTCGTGCCGATCACGGTGGCGAGCACCGATATGGCGATGTCATCGGTCGTGCAGACACCGACACCGTGCATGACCAGATCAAAGAACATGTAGACACCGGCACGCATTTCTGTGACGCCGGTCAGGTCTTCGGCGAAATGGGCGGTCGGCGTCGAGCCGACGCTGACGGCAGGGCATTCATGCCCGGCCGCGCGCAATGTCGTTGCGGCGGCCACGGCCACGGCGCGCTCGTTCTCCGCAGCCGCGGCAAGGGCCGCCGGCGTGCTGAGGCTGTAGGATTCGCCGGCATGGGTGAGAACGCCGGCAAGCTTGACGCCGGCCTCGGCCAGGGCTGTCGCGACGGTCAGGAGCTTGGGATCGGTCCCGGTCAGCCCGCCGCGATGACCGTCGCAGTCGATCTCGATGAAGGCGGACGGTGTCACACCGGCTGCGCGCCCGGCCGCGCCAAGCTCGGCGGCCTGCTCAGGCGAATCCAGCAGCAGCTTGATGTCGATGCCTGCTTTCCCCAGGCGCATCGCCCTCGCGGCGGTGTGAGGTGCAAGTCCCACGGCATAGGTGATGTCCCGGAAGCCATGCTGCGCGAAGTACCCGGCCTCCGCCAAGGTTGAGACAGTGATTGGCCCCGGCTCCGATGGATGGGCGCGTTGAGCGACGTCAATGGATTTCGCGGTCTTCATATGGGGACGCAGCACGATGCCTTGCGCGGCCATACGAGAAGAGAGGCGCGCGAGATTGCGATCCAGTCGGTCTCTGTCGAGCAGGAGAGCCGGTGTTGCCAGCGCGCCGAGCGTTGCAGCTGCCTGGTCCGAGCCGGCGTCCGGGATGTCAGTTCTGTCCATCTCCACCCGCAGCATCCCGATGTCCCCTAGCCGAATGACTGATTGGCGACCCCAAACAGGCGCGCTGGTCCAGTCCATCGAGCCGGCGTTCCCAGCACCATGGTTGTGGCGTCGCTGACGCGTTGCAGGCCGATGCTTTCGAGCCATGCCCCGAGCTGCGAGGAGGCTGGAATGTCGATCCGGACGAAGACAGGCCCGAGCCGCGCGATCGTAAATTCAATCAGCGCGCGCGCATCGGTCGGGCTTTCAGCCACGACGGGGCCGATGACATGCCCGCGGCCGAACAGGCGAGAGATGGCGAAGCCACGAAGTACGCCGTCACGCAGCAGGACATGGCCGTCACCGCTGTCGAACAGCCGACTCAGCATCTGTCGTCGCTCCAGCCCTGTAGCGGCGCGGTCGAGCCGCGCGATCACCTCGAACTCCGATGCAGCCATCGGCCTGAGGAGACCCGATTGCAGCGTCTCGCGGATTGCACGCGGAATTCCCTGATGCTGGTGAATAATCCCGGTCGGTACAAAGCCGCGGCGGCGATACAGCGTGATGCCCTCGGCCGTCGAATTCAGCGCGATGGTCCGTGGGCGCGCGGACGCCAGCAACGCGTCCATCAGCCGCGCCCCATAGCCGCGGCCCTGAGCAGCCTTCGCGACAATGATCATGCCGGCGGAAGCATGAGTCTCGCCGTACGGCCACCAGGCCGCGGTCCCGATCACCGTCCCGGCGCGCTCCAGAACAAAGCCATGGCCCAGCTGCAGCGCGACGTCCCAATCCTCGATCCGGTAGGGCCAGGACATTTCTTGCGAGAGCTTCAGGGCGCCTTCCAGATGTGATCTGGCGAAGGGAAGCAGGACCACATCCTCATTGTCGAGATGCCCGACTGGATAAGCGGCGGCTGTCATGATCGGTCGACGTCTCTTGCTCGGGGACTACTCGCCACAGTGCGCGTGCGATCTCGTGATCGTCGCATGGTCTGCAGCGTATCTTGAGGACGACAGCATTACGCAATCAGACTCGCGCAAAGTTCGGCATAGTATTTCATTGATGATGCGGCAGAACGACCGATCTGCCGTCAGCGGCTGGCGCGCCACAGCGCGATCCGGTCCCGCATCCGGTAGCCCTGGATGAAGGCAGGCATGAACCAGGGATTGCCGCGATAGAACGGGATGAAGGCCGGAGGGCGGAAATCAAAGGCCGTGCGTGCCCGCTCCTCATGCCCCAGGAGCTTGTGGGCTGCATGCATACCGACCCACGGCGCCCAGACCACGCCCGAGCCGCAAAAGCCGCTGGCATAGACGATGCCGTCCTTCGCGAAGATGCGAGGAATCATGTCGCGGTTCATCGCCACGTTGCCGAACCAGCTGTGCGAGAGGCGAACGCTCTCCAGTTCCGGAAACAGATTGATCAGGCCCTTGCGGAGAAGCAGCTTCGGGGCGATGGGATCGCCGACCCGGGAGCTGTCACGGCCGCCGAGCAGAAGGCGTTTGCCGTCCGGCGAAGGCCGGTAATAGAAGCCGACCTCCCGATTCTCGGTGATCATCATCCGTCTCGGCATCAGCCGCGCCATGACCTCGGGGGCGAGCTCCTCGGTCGCAATAATCCGGCTGCGAACCGGCACCAGCCTGCGGCGCAGGAAGGGCACGGCGCCATCGGTGTAACCATTCGTGCAGACCAGCACCTGACGTGCCTGCACCGGCCCGGCCGAAGTGACGACGCGGAAGCCGGCTCCATCTCTTTCGATTGAAATCACGGGCGTCCGGGCGTGGACTGCCAACCCCGAATCGAGCGCGACGCGCAGGAGTTCGGCGTGGAATTTCGCCGGATGCAGCCCGCCGATGTCCATCCGAACCGTGCCGCCGCGATAGACATCCGTGCCGATGTACTTGCGCTGCTCGGCATAAGGAACTGCGTAAGCCTCGATCCCAAGCCTCTTAGCGAGCCTCGCCGCGGTCCGCGCCATGGATTCGTATTGTTCATAGCCGAAGGCGCCCTTGAACTGTCCCACCGGCTGGAAGTCGCAGGCAAGCCCTTCGGTCTTGATGAAATCGTACAGGAATTCGCGTGCGCTCTTGCCTTCGGCCTCGACTGCCAGCGCCCTCTCCTCCCCGAACCGCCGGGTGAGCGTCGCGAAATCCGGCCGAATTGTCCCGCTGGTGATCCCGCCATTGCGCGTAGAAGCTCCCTCTCCCGGATCCATCGCATCGAACGCCGCAACGGAGCGTCCTTCGCGCGCCAGCACCAGACCGGCCGAAAGCCCGGCATAGCCGGCGCCCACGATCAGCACGTCGAGCTTCCTGGGCAGTGGCTGTTGAGGCAGCGGCTTGAGCGGTGCGGCTTCCCACCAGTAGGGCGTCGCCTTCTCGTCAACTCTCGGCGCGTGCATGGCGATTGCTTCTCATTTGTCCAGTCGTGGCTCGGCTCGAAGTGTCAAATGTGGTCGTTTCGAACGTCGAGAGCATCTCGCAAGCCATCGCCGATGAAGTTGAAGCTCGTCACCGCGATGGTGATTGCGGCTCCGGGAATGATGGCGAGCCATGGAGCGCTCGCCAGATATTGCTGGGCGCCGTTGAGCATGTTGCCCCAGCTCGGCAGCGGCGGCTGGATGCCGTAGCCGAGGAAGCTGATATAGGCTTCCAGAAGAATCGCGCGGGCGACCGCCAGGCTTGCGGCGACGATGATCGGGCCCATGGCATTGGGCAGGATCTCGCGGAACATGATGTGCCGACGGCTCAGCCCCACCATGCGTGCAGCCTGGACAAACTCGCGCTCGCGCAGCGAGCGCACTTCGGCCTCGACAATCCTGGCGGTCTCCATCCAGCTTGTGACGGCAATGATGACGGTGATCATCACGGGGCTCGGCCGCAGCGTCGCGGCCAGCGCCAGGACGAGGAAGATCGAGGGATAGGACAGGAAGCCGTCCACGGTGCGCATCAGCGCCGCCCCGATCCAGCCGCCGCGATAACCCGCCGTGACGCCGACCATCGTGCCGATCAGCGTTGACAGCAACATCGCGGAGAACCCCACCAGCAGAGAGATGCGGCCGGCCACCAAAAGCCGTGCGGCCAAGTCACGTCCGAGAGGATCGGTGCCGAGATAGTGGTGACCGCTGAGAGGCGGAGCAAAGCGCGCCCGCAGATCGATGTGGAGGGAGTCGTAAGGCAAGGCATAGGGCCCGACGATGCATGCCAGCACGAGCAGGGTGATCATCGCGATCCCAACGAGCGCCAGATGATGACGCATGAAGCGGTACACCGCACGGCTGTGCCACCAGTGAGTTGGAGTAGCGTGCGCGGCGATGACGGTCATATCAGCTGCCTCCTGTTATCAGGCATGAGTCCGCGGGCTCAGCCCAGGCGAATGCGCGGGTCGACGGTGGCGATGATGATGTCTGCGATCAGGTTGCCCAACACGACCAGGATCGCCGAGAATATCAACAGCCCCATCACGACGGGATAGTCGCTGTAACCGAGACTATCGAGAAACAGCCGGCCCATTCCGGGCCACGTAAAGACCGTTTCCGTGACCAATGCGCCGGTCAGGATGCTCGGCAGCTGCATCCCTGCCAGCGTGATCATCGGCAGCAACGCATTGCCGACGACGTGCTTCAGCAAGATCCGGCGCTCGCTGACGCCCTTGGCGCGAGCCGTCTTGACGAAATCCTGACTTAGCGCATCGAGTGTCGCGGTGCGCATGTAGCGGCTCCAGATCGCGACATGAACCAGCGACAGCACCAGGCTCGGCAAGATCAGGTGATGCAGATAATCCAGCACCGAGCCGTCGCCGATCGTGTACATGTTACCTGCAGGAACCCAACCGAGCTTCAGCGTGAAGATGTAGATGCCGATGAGGCCGAACCAGAAAGTCGGGACCGACAGCGCGACCATGGCGCCGACCGTCGCGCAATAGTCGAACAGGGAATAGCGGTGGGTGGCGCCGCGGATTCCGATCCAGGCACCGACCGCGATCGCAAATGCGGTGGACGTCCCCATCAGCAGGAGCGTCGCCAGCAAGTGTCGACCGATGACCGCCAGGACCGAAGAGCCGTCGCGGAACGAGTGTCCCCAATCGCCCTGGAGCAGCCGCCAGGCCCAATCCAGATACTGTATCCATAGCGGCCGGTTCAACCCGAGCTGCGCTGCGAGCCGCTCCACATCCTTCTGGGTCATGCCCGGATCGAGCCCGAACTGCGCGAGAGGACCGCCCGGCATGAGGTTGAGAACCGTGAAGCCGATGATCGAGACGATCACCAGCAGCACGATGCTCTGCGAGAGACGATTGAGCAGGAACCCGGACATTCGAGTCACCATGTTGGCGTTGCAGCATCACCCCAGCGCCGGCTTCGGCCACACCGCCTCGGCCGGCAGCACATCAACTCGCCCAATACCAGGCCAGCGCGTTCCAGGACTCCGTGCGCGTATTGCCATTGGGCACGAAACCGTTGATCCCCTTCTTGAGGCCTTCGACCGCATTGCTCTGGTACAGCGGCAGGAAGGGGAGATCGCGACGGACGAGCTCCTGGACGCGAGAGTAGATCGCGCGGCGGGCTTCAGGATCGAAGGTTCGCGCGCCCTTGTCGAGCAGGGCATCGACCTCCGGATTGTTGTACTGCGCATTGTTCGAACCGCGACCGCCTTTCACGGCGATCGAACGCGAGTGCAGGCGATTGGTGACATCAGGGTCGGCGCCGATCAGATACGAGCTGCCGACGATCACGGAATCGAATTGCGATTGCGTCCAGAACTCGCCCCACATCACGGCAGCGGGTAGGTTCGATATCTTCATCTCGACGCCCAGCTGCGCGAAGGTTTGCTGCAGGAACTGCTGCACCTGTTCGCGCAGGGGATCGCCGGACGTGGTCGAATTGGTAAAGGACAGGCGAACGCCGTTCTTGGCACGAATGCCGTCCGCGCCCTTTGCCCAGCCGGCCTGATCGAGAATCTTACCCGCGCGATTCACGTCGAATTGGTGCAGCGGCAGATTGGCATTGAAGAAGAATGACTGCCGCGGCATGAACGTCTCTGTTGGCGTCGGCACGCCATAATAGAGCCCCTGGATGATCGCCTCCTTGTCGATCGCAGCGTAAAGCGCCTCGCGAACGGCAAGCTCCTTGAACTGCGGGCGCTCGAGGTTCAGGTAGAAGGATTCGAACGAGGTCCTTGGGACGAGGGTCACGACGCGGTTCGGCAGCGACTTGGCTTCCCCATAGTGGTCAGGGGTGATGTAGGGCTGACCGACCAGATCAACGTCGCCGCTCTTGAATTGGGTGTAGAGGACGGTGAGATCGGGAATGTATTTGAAGACCAGCCTCTCGATGTGAGGACCTTCCCCGAAATAGTCGGGGTTGGCTACGAGCTCGAGATGATCGCCGGCGACCCGCTGGCCCCATTTGAATGCACCGGTGCCGACCGGCGCCTGATTGAAGGCGGCGTTGTTCGGATTGGCCTCCTTCTCGAGGATGTGCTTGGGAACGATGAAGGTTTCGGTCAGGAAGGACAGATACGGCGCAAAGGCCTCTTCCATTCGCCACGAGATCTCCGTCGGCGAGATCACCGTGACGTCGCGCACGAGGGCATGGCCGGCGGTGCGCCAGCTGCGGAAGTTGGGATTCACAATCAGCTCAAGCGTGAACTTCACGTCCTCGGCGCTGAACGGCGTGCCGTCGTGCCAGCGAACATCGTCACGCAGGCGGATGCGCCATTTGAGACCGTCCTCCGAAATTCCGCCATTCTTCAGGTCCGGCACTTCCGCCGCAAGGTTGGGCTGAATGACGCCCTGCGGATCGATGCGGAAGAGCGCATCGAACACCGAGAAATGTACGCCATCATCGACTTCGATATGCACCATCAGCGGATTGAAAACGGTCGGCTCTTGCCCGAGCCCGACGATCACACGGCCGGTCGGCTTTTCCGCAGAGGCTCGTGCGAAAGCAGGCTTGCCCAGGAGATTGGGCGCGAAGAGGCCCGCCGCTCCGCCAAGTGCCACCATCCGCAGGGCATCGCGCCGCGAGTAGTTCGATGTGGTCGCAGAACGGCTCGTCATAACGTCTCTCCTTGCCTGTGGTGTCCGACGCCGCTTTCATCTTGGGACATGCCCCCGGCCTGCTCGCCGGGGATCGCTGCCACCAGTTCACGCGTGTAGCTGGATTTCGGGTCGAGGAAGATCTGAGACGGCGGTCCACGTTCCACGATTTGTCCTCGATGCATGACCGCGATTTCATCGCAGATCTGGCTGGCAACGCGCAGATCATGGGTGATGAAGATCATTGAGACGCCCGTCTCGCGCTGAATCTGGTCCAGCAGCTTCAGGATCTGGGCCTGGATCGATACGTCGAGCGCAGAGACCGCTTCGTCGGCAATCAGCAGCTTTGGCTTGAACATCAGCGCCCGGGCGATGCCGATGCGTTGGCGCTGCCCGCCGGAGAACTCGTGCGGATAGCGGTCGAAGGCTCCTGAATCCAGGCCGACATGGGACAGAAGCTCCCGCGCCCGATCGCAAGCTTCGCTGTAACGCATCCCATGCGCGACCGGACCGACTGTCAGGATTTGCCCGACCGTCGATCGCGGGTTGAGCGAGGCAAAAGGATCCTGGAAGATCATCTGGATCTTTGGCCGCAGCGGCCGAAACTCGGCTTCGGAAAGCTGAGCAAGGTCGCGGCCCTCGAACAGAATCGAGCCGCCGTCGCTGTCCATAAGCTTGATCAGCAATCGGCCGAGCGACGATTTCCCCGAGCCGCTTTCGCCGACGACGCCCAACGTGCGTCCCGACGTGAGATCGAAGGTGACGCCATTGACCGCGGGCACGATGCGCTGTGTACGGAAAAGTGCACTGCCGCTGCGATAGGTCTTTACGAGGCATTCAACCTTCAGGATGGGGGCCCTGTCAGCTGCGTCCAAGGGAACACGGTCCTTGCCGGTCAAGTGCGGCACGGCCGCGATCAGGCGTCGCGTGTAGAGGTGGCTGGGCGAGTTCAGGACCTGCTCGGCACTGCCCTGCTCCACGCAATGGCCTTTCTCCATCACCACAACATAGTCGGCAATCTCGGCCACGACGCCGAAGTCGTGCGTGATGAACATGACGCTCATCCCCTTGCGGCGCTGAATGTCGCGGATCAATTGAAGGATCTGCGCCTGGGTCGTCACGTCCAATGCCGTGGTCGGCTCGTCCGCGATCAGGATCGCAGGCTCAAGAGCCAGAGCCATGGCGATCATCACGCGCTGCCGCTGTCCGCCCGAAAGGCGGAATGGATATTGGTGATACATGAGCTGCGGATCGGGCAGACCCACTTCAATCAACAGCTCAATGGCCCGGCTGCGACGGGAGGCCGGCGTGCCGACATCGTGCGCGGCCATCACCTCCTCGATCTGCGCGCCCACGGTCATCAGCGGGTTGAGCGCCGAGAGAGGGTCTTGAAAGATCATCGAAACGACCCGTCCGCGCAGGCTGCGGAGCTTGTCGGGCGGGAGGCCGACAATGTTCATCCCATCCAGGTGGATCGCACCCGAGGAGACCCGGATCACCTTTGGCAGAAGCCCCATGATCGCGTTGGCGGTGACCGACTTGCCCGAGCCTGATTCCCCGATGATACAGAGAATCTGTCCGCGGTTCAGATCGAACGAGATGTTCTCGACGGCGTGGGCCCGCTCCATTCCTTCAGGCAGACTCACGATCAGCTCGCGCACCGACAGCGCGACATCAGCGGGGATTGTCACCTGGATGCCAGAGGCCATAAGAGCATCCTCCCGTTTCAAGCCAATGCCGCCATCTTGCTGCAGCCGGCGCCTTCGGCTCCTTGCGCCTCCACGCTCCCTGGACAGGTCGATAATTCGCCGCTCAACTTGCCATTCCTTCGTTGGAGGCTGCGACATGATTCAGGCCTCTTCGCGCAAGAAGCAAGAGCTGTTGCTCAGAGCGCAGCGCCGACCCGATCGGCCATATCGATCAAAGCGAAGCTCAGCTGACATCCACGTCATCGCTTCTGCGAAGGCCTGCTCCTGGGCACGGCTCATGCAAATTGCCTCCGTGGACTTTGGCCGATCGATCGCTTGGTTCTGCCGATCTTGGCGATTTGAGTCAGCCCGGAGTCGCCGAAAACGGCATCGAAGCAGCAGGAACTTCTGAAAACGAAGTCCGATTTGGCATTTCAGTCTGCGGCGCCGGCCCTGCCATGGCGCACGCCGGGAAGCGCCCGATGGATTGCAGGAGCACGTGCATCGGTCTCACCGCCTGCAAGCTGCAACGCAAGCAAAGGATTTTTGCAATAATAGCCTGTGTCAAAGCCAGTAAACCGCAGGATATTCGGTCTCATGATGAAAGTCCGCGGGGCCTGCCGCAATTCCTCGGTTACGCTACGCAACCACCGAGGATCCCAGTCCGATGAGCGCGCCGCTCCTGCATATCGAATCCAGTCCATCCCTGCCTCGTGAGGCGGACGTCGTCGTCATCGGCGGCGGCGTGGTGGGCGTGTTCACCAGCTACTACCTCGCCCGCCGCGGCCTCAAGGTCGCCTTGCTCGAAAAGGGCCGCGTCGCCGCCGAGCAATCCAGCCGCAACTGGGGATGGTGCCGCCAGCAGAACCGCGATGCGCGCGAGTTGCCGATCGCAACCAAGAGCCTCGATCTCTGGGAGAAGGTTGCCCATGAGACCGGTGAAGATATCGGCTTCCGCCGCTGCGGCCTGTTGTATTTGTCGAACGACGAAAGCGAGCTGGCGGGCTGGGCCAAGTGGCGAGACTTCGCCAGGACGGTGGGCGTCACGACGCACATGTTGAGTGCGGAAGAAGCGGACGAGCGAGGCAAGGCGACGGGCCGCAAGTGGAAGGGTGGCGTCTTCTCTCCAACGGACGGAACGGCAGATACCTCAAAGGCGGTGCCCATCGCCGCGCGTGCGATCATGGCCGCAGGTGGGACGGTGCACCAGCAATGTGCGGCGCGCGGCGTGGAGCTGAGTGGCGGCCGGGTCAGCGGCGTGGTGACCGAAGCCGGCACGATCCGGACGAAAACGGTGGTCATGGCAGGAGGCGCGTGGGCGTCCTCGTTCTGCAACCAGTTGGGAATTCGCTTCCCACAGGCGTCTGTCCGCCAGTCCATTCTCGCCGTGGCTCCGGGCGCCACCGGCCTGCCTGATGCCCTCCACACCGGCCTCGCCTCAATCACCCGGCGCGGCAATGGTGGATACACCCTCGCCATCAGCGGGCGCGCGCGCGTCGATCCGACGCCGCAGCAGTTCAGGTTCAGCCGTGAATTCCTACCCATGTTCGCCCGCCGGTGGCGAAGCCTTAGCCCTGGGGCTTTCGAGGGCCTGCGGCAGCGCCATGAATCCCTGGGCAAATGGCGGCTGGATGAGGTCACCCCAATGGAGCTGAACCGGACGCTCGATCCTCGCCCCGACATGAAGCAGATTCGCGCGACGCATCGACGAGCTTGCAAGCTCGTGCCGGAACTTGAGCACGTCGAAATTTCCAATGTCTGGGCCGGCTACATCGACAGCACGCCAGACGGCATCCCCGCGATCGGTGAAGTTGAATCGATTCCGGGGTTCATTCTTGCAGCGGGGTTCAGCGGCCACGGCTTCGGAATTGGCCCAGGCGCGGGGCATATGATCGCGGACGTCATTACGGGCAGCGCGCCAATCGTCGATCCGCGTCCCTACAGGCCGGAGCGGCTGAAAATGAGCGCCTGGGGCAAGGTCAGCGAGTTCTAAGACGCGGTTTGTGCCGCCGGTGGGAAAAGATGCTGGTTGATGCTATGACAAGGCGTATGACCCTGAAGCCTCAAAGCCTCCACACCGTTGTCGGCCCTATCTCATGGCATTGCTATGAAGCTCGATAAGATCGACATCAGGATTTTATGCGAACTGCAGAAGAACGGGCGGATTTCCAACGTCGAGCTCGCGGAGCTGATCAACCTGTCCCCGAGCCCTTGCCTGATGCGCGTCAAAAGGCTCCAGACGGAAGGCTTCATCACCGGCTATTCCGCCCAGATCGATGTTTCCAAGCTCGGACAAACCCTGACTGTCTTCGCCGAAATCACCCTCAAGAATCACCGGCGGATCGATTTCGCGCGCTTCCTCACGACCATCGAAAAGATCGACTCGGTGGTCGAATGCCATCTGGTTTCGGGCGGGTACGACTATCTCGTGAAATTCATCACGGCAGGCATCAGCGAGTACCAGGCGGTCATGGAGCGCCTGGTCGAGATGGATATCGGCATCGACAAATACTTCAGCTTCGTCGTGCTGAAGTCGCCGATCGTGAAATCTCATCTGCCACTCGAAAGCATATTCAACGGCTAGAGGACGGGCTCGGTCCTTATCCCATCATGGCCGCGCGAACGTCCTTGTCTTCGAGCGTCTGGTCGAGCGTCTTCCTGGTCCGCTCGATGATACCGTCGATGTCCGCATCCGTGCAGCACAGCGGCGGCGCATAGCCCAACACGCCTTGCGCGAAGGCGCGGATGACGAGACCGTTGTCCCAAGCGCGGTCAAAAATGCGACGCGCCGCGTCGGCTTCCGCCGGCAGAGGCGTCTTGCGCTCCTTGTCAGTCACGAGCTCGATCGCAGCCAGCATGCCGCGCCCCCTGATATCGCCGACGAGTGGATGATCGGCCAGCGCGCGAAGACCCTCCATGAGCCGATGCCCGGCCTTCCGGCCGTTTTCCAGCAAGCCGTTTTCATAAAGATCAAGGCACGCAAGCCCGACGGCCGCGCTGACCGGATGGGCGGAATAGGTATAACCGTGGCCCACGGCCGCCTTGCCGGCACCATCGGCAATGGTGTTGTAGATGCGGTCCGACATCAGCACGGCCCCCATCGGCACATAACCCGAGGTCAGTCCCTTTGCCGTGGTCATGAGATCTGGCACGACGTCATCCTCTTCGCAGGCGAAGAGCGGACCGACTCGGCCAAAGCCGGTGATGACCTCATCCGCGACGAACAGGATGTCGTGCTCCCGGCAAACACCATGCATGGCCTTCAGCCAAGACGGCGGTGGAACGAGGACGCCCCCTGATCCCTGTATCGGCTCGACATAGAAGGCGGCGACGCGTTCGGCACCGAGCTCGGCGATCTTGGCCCGCAGAGCGGCGACCGACGCCGCTATGATGGCCTGGGGATGGGAGCCGACAGGATTGCGATAGGCGTAGTGCGACGGGATTTTGTGCTGCCAATTGTATGGTACTCCGAAGCCCGCATGAAAGGCCGGCAGCGCGGTCAAGCCGGCCCCAGCCGTCGACGATCCATGATAGCCAGACTCGACGGAAATGAACTGATCCTTCTGTGGCATACGCTTGGCATGATAATAGTACCGAATGAACCGGATCGTGCTGTCGACGGCATCGGAGCCGCCCAGGGTGAAATAGACATGGTTCAGATCGCCAGGCGCCAATTCAGCCAGCCTTGCGGCGAGCCGGATGGCCGGGTCGGAACCCAACCCGAAATAGCCCGTCGCATAAGGCAGTTCGCGCAGCTGCCTCAAAGCCGCTTCAACGATGCTGTCCTGTCCGTAGCCCGCATTGACACACCACAGCCCGGCAAAGCCGTCCAGCAATTGACGGCCCGAGACATCGGTCAGCGTCGCGCCCCTGCCTGACTTCAGCACGCGGACGCCAGTCGCCTCGTGGCTACGATACGATGAGACCGGATGAATCAGATGCGCGCGATCGAGCTCAATCAGCGAGTTGCTCAACATGTCGTCCTCCAGATCAACCGCAACAACTGTGCGGCTACCCCGATGTTTTCGCACTCAACGTAGGACAACCAGGACAGCAGTTGCTCCCAGGCTGGACATCGAGGAAGGGCATTTTGGCTGTCATTGACGATCGGCGCCGCATCTTATGCCGGCATCGGCCTGCGCCCGGCGCTGGCACTCAACTCGAAGGCGCCTCTTCGCACAACTCTCTGCCACAGCTGCGATCCGATACGACACAATCTGCTCCCGGTCACCGCGACAGCGGTGCTTTATCCGGTCGCCCGCCCGCTATGATCCCTGTCGTACCGGACCACGGTGCGCGAGGACCGAAAAGGAACGAGCCATGGCAACATTCAGACCGAAATACATCACCTTCGACTGCTACGGCACGCTGACCAATTTCGACATGGCCGGCGCGGCCACCAGAGTCTATGGCTCCGAGCTCTCGTCGCCAGCCATGACAAAGCTGATCAAGGATTTTTCGGCCTATCGCCTGGACGAGGTTCTCGGCGCCTGGAAGCCGTACTTCGAGGTCGTGCACAATGCGCTGGAGCGCGCGTGCAAGCGCAACGGCATCGTGTTTCGGCCGGAGCATGCCCAGCGCATCAATGAAGAGGTCCATACATGGGGTCCGCACGCCGACGTCCCAGCGGGTCTGGCCAAAGTTGCCAGAGAGATTCCGCTGGTCATCCTGTCGAATTCGATGAAGAATCTGATCATGTCGAACGTCGAAAAGCTCGGCGCTCCCTTCCACATGGTCATCACGGCGGAGGAAACCGGCGCATACAAGCCCCACATGAAGGGCTTCGAATATATGCTGGACAAGCTGGGCTGCGGGCCGGACGACATCACCCACGTCTCATCCTCTTTCCGCTACGACCTGATGACCGCCTACGATCTCGGCATCAAGAGCAAGGTCTGGGTGAACCGCGGTCACGAGCCCGCCAATCCCTTCTACGAATACACCGAGGTTGCTGACATCGGAGGGCTTGCTACAGCAGTCGGCCTCGAGCCCTTGCGCAAAAGCGCCTGAGCGCAGTCTTTTCGGGATCTCTCGCAACACTTCAGTTCTTGGAAAACTTCAATAGAGAGCTGCGCAGTAAAGGAAAAAGGGGGCGGTTCAGCCGCCCCCTTTCCTTGTTTCAGCTGTAGACCCGATGGCCGCTCAGTCCAGTCCGCCGACATGGAGCGCCTTGGTCTCGAGATATTCTTCAATCCCGAGCTGGGATCCCTCGCGTCCGAGGCCCGACTGCTTGACGCCGCCGAACGGCGCAACCTCGGTCGAGATCAGGCCGGTGTTCAAACCGACCATGCCGAACTCCAGCGCCTCGGCAACACGCCATGAGCGCTTGAGGTTTTCGGTGTAGAAATAGGCGGCAAGGCCGAATGGCGTACCGTTGGCGATCGCAATTGCCTCGTCCTCGGTCTCGAACCGGAAAAGCGGAGCGACCGGCCCGAAGGTCTCCTCCGAAGCGAGCAGCATCTCAGTCGTCGCACCACCGAGCACGAGAGGCCGGGCATATTGCCGTCCTTCCGGCACCATTTCACTCTGCGAGATGATCTTCGCGCCCTTATCAAGGGCGTCCACCACGTGCCGCTTGATCTTCTCGATCGCCGCGCCGTTGATCATCGGTCCGATTGCGACTCCCTCTTCCGTGCCAACGCCGACCTTCATTTTCGCGACCTGGCTGGCGAGCTTCTGTGCAAAGGCATCGTAAATGCCTGATTGCACGAGAATGCGATTGCAGCAAACGCAGGTCTGCCCGCCATTGCGGAATTTTGACGCAATCGCGCCCTCGACGGCCCGGTCGAGATCCGCATCGTCAAAGACGATGAACGGCGCATTGCCGCCGAGCTCGAGGCTAAGCCGCTTGATGTTGTCGGCGGCGCCCTTCATCAACAACCCGCCGACGCGGGTCGATCCGGTGAACGAGATCTTGCGGACGATTTCGTTGGCCATCAGCTCCGCGCCAATTTCCGCCGGCATGCCCGTCACGATGTTGATCACGCCCGCCGGAATTCCGGCCCGCTCAGCCAGAACAGCGATGGCCAGAGCCGAAAAAGGCGTGAATTCAGACGGTTTGATAACAACAGTGCAGCCCGCAGCAAGCGCGGGTGCGACCTTGCGCGTGATCATCGCGTTGGGAAAATTCCAGGGCGTGATGATCCCGCAGACGCCGACCGGCTCTTTCAGAACCAGAATGCGGCGATCGACGGTGGGCGCCGGGATTGTCGATCCGTTGATGCGGCGGGCTTCTTCCGCAAACCATTTGACGAAGGATGCCCCGTAACGGATCTCGCCGAGCGCTTCGGCAAGCGGCTTGCCCTGTTCCAGCGTCAGCAGGAGAGCCAGATCCTGCTCATGCCGACGCATCAGCTCATACCAGCGCTCCAGCAGCGCGGCGCGCTCTGCATGAGACTTGGTCTTCCAATGCTTGAACGCTGCGGCCGCGACGTCGATCGCTGCCCTGGTCTCGTCTCGGCCCATGTCGGGGATGGTGCCGAGCACTTTCTGGCTGGCGGGATCGACGACGTCAACGGTGGCTTTCGTGCTCGCATCCCGCCAGGCGCCGCCGATCAGGGCTTGCTGGCGAAACAGATCCGTGTCCTTCAACGCAATCATGGGCTTGCTCCTTGCCTTCGGGCCATCCCGCCATCTGCCTGGATCTGCGATCGGCGAGATGAAGCCGTCTCATGCAAGCAGTACAGGACCGGACGCCGCATTTTTCATCGAGAATGAAGCGTCTGGCCGCGTTGAATCTGGTCAGGCGCGGCCGCGGAGGTCGAATATTCTGAGGGGCCGCTTGATCGTGCTGCCCTCAGCGTCGTCTCAGTCATAATGGCAGACGTAGATTTTCCGCACGGTCTCGATCGTGCGCCAGACCCCGACGAAGCCGGGCTTCATCACAAAACTGTCGCCGGCACGGTAGGTCTTCGTCTCGCCACCCTTCTCCTCGATTTCGATGAGGCCCGAGAGGATGTGGCAGAACTCGAAGGTGGTGCCCTTGATGGAATGGGTCTCGCCCGGTGTTGCTTCCCAGACGCCGGTCAGCACCTTCTCGCCTTTCGAGGCGTCCTGGGCCCAAGTCTTGAAGGATGGATCGCCAGAGATGAGCCGTTCCGGCGCAGGTAAGGCGTTCTTCGGTGCGAAGTCCGGATTGGTGTCGATGGTGACCAGAAGTGACATGGCATTTTCCTGCTAGTAGCCGAGTGTTCGATCGACGAGGCCGATCGGGTTTCGTCCGGCGCGGTGGCGCCGAATGTTTTCTATGACGGATTGTGCTGCCGTATGCGGTTGAGTCACGGACGCGATATGCGGCGTGACGATCACCTTCGGATGGGACCAGAGCGGATGGCTTTCCGGCAGCGGCTCGGGATAGGTCACGTCAAGCATGGCTGCTGTCAGACGCCCGCTGTCGAGCGCCTCGATGAGTGCGCTCTGGTCAAGCTGCGGACCACGGCCGACGTGCAGCAGCTTCGCTCCCGCCGGCAGAAGCGAGAAGAGCCTTGCGTTCAGGATGCCGCTTGTTTGCTCCGTCAGCGGCAGAAGACAGACCAGGATATCCGTTCCTCGCAGGAAGTAGCCAAGCTGATCGTCGCCATGAAAGCAGGTAACCCCTTCGAACGCCTTTTTGCTGCGGCTCCATGCGGCAAGCGGAAATTGAAAAGGCCTCAAGCGGTCGATTACAGCTTGCGCCAGCATGCCAAGCCCCAGAAAGCCAACACGCCGATCAGTCGCCTGGGACGATGCTAGCGCCTGCCAAACGCCCCGTCTCTGCTGCTCCCGATACGCGAGCATCTCGCGATGCAGCGTCAGCACGCCGAGGACGACGTATTCCTGCATCATGCGAACGATGCCATCCTCCACCATGCGCACGACCTTCACGTGGCCGGGTATGGCCTCCGGCCTGAACTGATCGACACCGGCGCCGATGGAAAAGAGCACTTCCAGATTACAAAAACGCGAGAGATCGTCGGGCACGTTCCAGGTCAGCAGGTACCGCACCTTTCCCGGGTCGAAACTCTCGCTGCAATGATGGAATTCCAGATCGGGGAGCTCGCGCGCAAAGACCTCGCGGAAGACTGCCGCCCTCGCAGCATCGGAATTAAACAAAAATGCCATCGCTACACGCCTCTGCCTTGCCTGGCGTGTCGACGACGCCGGGAAAAGCGACTAGCCTCGCAACACGTCCTTGAGCATCCACAGCGACTCACTCTGCCTGCGCAGTTTGCCTGATATCGCGAGGGTAGCTGCGAGCCGGAGCTTTCCCTGCCGAATTGCGCGGCGAGACAAGCCGAAGATTTCGAAAAGAAGGCCCAAACAGGGGAAACCTGCCGAGTTTCCGTGCGATAGTGCGGCGAAATACTCCCGCTGCCCTATTGTGGCGGGAGAGAAAAGGCGCGATGCGCGAGAGACTGGCATCCCGCGAAGGAATGGACGGGTCGAGATGGGACGAACGGTACGCGTGAAGTCCTTCGAACTGGCTGCGAAAGACATCAACGACGTTGATGTGACGCTGCTCCACGCCCTCTCGACCGGGGTTGGCTGGCCCCATCGGCCCAAGGATTGGGATTTCTTGCGCCGCGCAGGTCATGGGATCGTAGCCGTTGATGGCATCGGACGGGTCTTCGGCAGCGCGATGTGGTTTCCACATGGCCGCGATTTCGCGACCATTGGCTTGGTGATCACATCGCCCCGAACCCAGGCTCAGGGCACCGGCCGCTGGCTCATGGAGCAGGTGTTCGAGCGGTGTGACGACCGGAATTTGACTCTCAATTCGACCGACGCGGCGTACCACCTCTATCTTTCCCTGGGCTTCACGAAGGAAGCCACCGTGTTTCAGTGGCAAGGAGAGGTCGTGTCACCACCGCCACCGGTGCCGACTCTCGACGGCGAATTGAGCTCGCCGTCTGCCGAGAATTTCAAAGAGATCGCAGCACTGGATGAACGCGCGTTCGGAACCAACCGCCAGAGACTGCTTGCATTGCTTTCCGAAAGCGCGTCAATCTGCGTCTTGCGCCGCGGCGGAGCGACCGTCGGGTACTCCATGAAGCGCGAATTCGGGCGCGGCCACGTGATCGGGCCCATCGTCGCCAGCAATGATTGTGACGCGATCCATCTCACGGCCATGCATCTCAAGGATCTCGCCGGAAGGTTCGCCCGCGTGGATACGCGGGAGCAGACGGGTCTGTTTGCCGACTTTCTTCAACAGAGCCGCCTCGGGATGAACGACACAGTCACGACCATGTCCAAGGGACGGCGATTCCTGAACCGAAAGGAAAACGAGCCGTGGGTCTACGGATTGGCCGGTCACGCCTTGAGCTGAAGCTCTGAAGCATCGGACGGAGAAGGGCTCAAGCGACAGGCAAACTGTTTCCAGGTCCCATGAGGATTCTATCGCTGCCAGCCTTGGCGTGCATTCGGCCCAATCGACGAATTTAAGCGCGCAAAATCGTAGTTTGGCGTGCCAAATCGCACAAATGGCGGAGAGAGTGGGAGTCAAACACACGATTCAGATTGTGGTGCTGAATTTCAGCCAACTAGCCACCCGCCGTTAGGTTCGGAGCGCACGCAACGACGGCCGAAGCTCGCCCTCGATGGATTTTTCTTGATCCGTGCACACGTTGGGCACACGCCGTCTTCCGGTTGTAAGTCTTGAAGTCTGCTCCAATCCATGACCGGACGGATTTGTGTCCTGCGGCGAGCTCTCCGGCACCTGGCCCAATAGTTCGCCTCAATATCCTATTCTACGATGTGCGGATTTTCTTTCTGTACTCAGGTCACCGACGCATGCATCTTGCCCAGAAGAAAGGCGCAAAGACCACCCTCGGCTTTGAATAGGATCGAGACTGAAAGATCAGCTCGATAGCCGCTGACCACTTGTCGGAATGGCCGCCTCGCAAGCTACCTAAGCTATTGAAAAGCTTGGTGGGCGCACCAGGGCTCGAACCTGGGACCCGCTGATTAAGAGTCAGTCATTTAGATAGATATTTCAATGACTTAAATGTAAAGCTTGGCATTAGCAGGCCGATACAAATCAATTGCTTACAGCAGAATTGTAAATCGCAATGCGGCCCGCAATTGGCCTTTTGGCGCCTGCAAACGGTTCTACCCGAGGTTATCGTTTTCAATGGACTTGGGTGAACCATTTTGCGGAATCCCTAGGGTCGAGCTGGGTCGCGCTTGAGGATGCGCACCTCACGCACGAGCGTGACGCAGTGCGAGAATCGCAGCACCAGCTGAATAAGTTCAATGCGGCAGCATGAAGGCAGCGCATGAAAATTGACCGAGATGCCACGGTTGGAGGCCAACCTGCCAAGCTAGTGCGCGACCTCCTGGCCGATGCCACTAACTCCGATGGCTTTCATTCCGATTTAGTCGATGAGCACATATTGAAGGCATGGTGGCGCTCGACCATCGACACGTTGATTGAGGAAGGCAAGATCGATCGTCAAAATCGCGGCCAGGCTCTACGCAATTGGACCATGGCACGGGATCGCGAAAAGATTTTCGGAGTGCGTTTGCCCAATGCGCCAGATCTCCCGGCTCAGACGCGCAATTTGATTGAAGCACTTCTGGCTCGCGATCTGATTCGCGAAGACGATCGGAAAAGCGACGGCCGCATCGTCTATCGCATTACGGACAAGGGCCACGCGACCGGGATGAAAACTCTTGCTCCCCGGATGACCCGCTCCACTGCCGAGGCCCTACTTCAGAAGACGCTTCAGCGCATCGCTAAGATCAACAATGACCCTGAGCTGCTCCACTACGTCACTGAAGTTCGTGTATTCGGCTCCTATCTCACCGACACTGACGACCTCGGTGATCTTGACCTAGCGATCAAGCTCGAGCGGAGGCGGGTCAAAGGTGAGTGGGTCAAGGCCTGCCACGATCTCGCGGACAAGAGTGGCAAGACGTTGAGTTTCTTTCAGAGATTGACTTACCCAGAGACCGAAATACGCCGCCGGATCAAGAACCGTTTGCCGCGCATCTCTTTGCACGAAACCAGCGAGCTTGACGAGAATCCGGAGATGGGCGGCAGAACTGTGTACACCTTCGCGGCGCCTGATAGATCAGATCAGTAATGAGTCTCGTGGCAATCATCACGCGCCACCGAGAGGCGAGTTGCCACCCGTCATCCGACGCATGAAGGCCGAAGGTCATCTCGGCCGCCGCTACCTCAAAGGCCGCACTGGTGACGCCGCCAACGCCTCCTCTCAGCCGTCGGCCACAACTTCCGCCTTCTCGCCTCGCTGAGAACTTTTGGGCCTGTTCCTGGGTGGGCCTGTTCCTGGGATTGCTATCGCGAACGCTCACAAGTCCTGCGCAGGTCAATCCGTCTTCTTAACGGACGACCCAATTCTGGTTCTGCAGCAAGACGTACCTCCGGGGATTGTCCGTTTTGCTCGCCCTAGCATCCTATTCTACGACGAGCACGTAATCGACCTGTGCCATTGGATCCGCGCGCTGTATCAAATGGGATGAAGATACAGAAACAAGGAAGGATAAGTCGCACCGCAATCCGGCCCGCGACGTCCGACTACAAAAACCGTCGCACGAGACCCGTTTTGTTCTCGGCGACCACTCTCGTAATTTACTGAAAAAGAGGGGTTTTTGTTTGGTGGGCGCACCAGGGCTCGAACCTGGGACCCGCTGATTAAGAGTCAGCTGCTCTACCAACTGAGCTATGCGCCCGAAAGGCGGCTAACGCCTTGCGAGGCCGGTCGTTTAGCAAAGCGATCCTGGGAAGGCAAGCGATGTGGACGAGGTTTTCCAAGGCTTCGTCCGATTTCCGGGAAAAGCAAAAAGCCGCCGGATTCCAGCGGCTTCGTGCGCATTTATCCGGGGAATCCCGGTCCTCTTACAGGCGTCCGCCGTCCCGATCCGGCCCGCCATCCCGGTCGCCGCCGTGGAAGCGGTCCATGCCGCGGTCCATCATGCGATCCATGCCGCGCTCCATGAAGCGGTGGTGCCAGCCGCCTTCGCCGCCGAACGGGCCCTGGTGGCGGGTCAGGACGGCCAGACGCCGCTTCTGACCCTCATCCAGGGTCTTGTAGAGGGGATCGGCGGCATCGGCGATCTTCTTCAGCGCCGCGGACGTCGCGCCCATGTCGTCAGCGCGCTGGCGCAGGCGGGCGACCGGATCATCCGTCCTGTCGGCATCGCCCGGGCCAGCGTTCATTCGCGCATTGGCGCGATCGATGCGTAGCTTGGCGAAGTCGCGCACGGCGGCCTCGACAGGCGGCCACAGCTTCTCCTGGTCGGCATTCAGCTTCAAGCCGGCATGCACCGCCGCGATGCGCGCATCGACCAAGGCGGCACGGTCTTCCGGATTCATGCGCATGTGACGCATGTGGTCGGAGAAGCGATGATATTGCGCGTAGACAGCGCCGGAGCCGGCGATGCTGAGCACCGCGATAGCGGCGATGGCGAACTTCCTCATACGAACCTCCTCTTCCAAGGTTCCCTGAAGATGGGCGCCATTTGCACCGTGTTCAACTTACAACTTCGATAGAGAGGCCAGTCTTACCAAGATGTAATCAAGACATATCCAAACACCGCATTGCAAACACCGCTTCCATTGTCGCAGTTTGAAATCATTCGCAACAATGGTCGCCAAACGAATGAAGGGCTTCCGCGGCGCACGCGGAAGCCCTTCTATAATCGCAGGCTATCTCAGTTCGTCGCGCTCTTCGCTTCCTTCTGGAATTCGTCGATGAGCGGCTGGCCGACGCGGCTCGCGGCATCCTTGTAGACCGGCTCCATCGCCTTGCGCATCGCCTCGTCCTGTTCCGGCGTCAGCGCAATGATCTCGTTCTTGCCGCTCTTCTTGATCTCGGCGAGCGCATCGTCATTCTCCTTCTGCGACTGCGCGTTGTTGAAATCGGTCGCTTCCTTCATCGCCTTGGCAAGCTGGTCGCGGACATCGGTTGGCAGGTCGTCCCAGAACTTCTTGTTCACGATCACGACGTAGCCGATGTAGCCGTGATTGGTCTGGGTGATGAACTTCTGCACCTCGTGCATTTTCTGGGTGTAGATGTTGGACCAGGTATTCTCCTGCCCGTCGACGACGCCGGTCTGGAGTGCTTGATAGACCTCGGAGAACGCCATCACCTGCGGCAGCGATCCCAGCGCCTTGAACTGAGCCTGGAGCACGCGCGAGGACTGGATACGAAATTTCACGCCCTGATAGTCGGCCGGCGTGATCAGCTTCTTGTTGGCACTCATCTGCTTGAAGCCGTTATCCCAATAGGCAAGGCCGGTGATGCCCTTGGCGTCCAGCAGCTTGAGCAGTTTTGCGCCGAGCGGACCCTCCGTCACTTTCCGCAGCGTCTTCAGGTCAGGGAGGATGTAGGGCAGATCGAACACCTCGAACTCGCGGATGCCGAGCGGGCCGAACTTGGAGTTCGACGGCGCCAGCATCTGCACGCTGCCGAGCTGGAGCGCCTCGAGCTCTTCCTTGTCCTTGTAGAGCGTCGAGTTCGGATAGACCTCGACCTTCACCTTGCCGCCGGTATATTTCTCGGCAAGCTCCTTGAACTTCTCGGCCGCCTTGCCCTTCGGCGTATCGGTCGCGACGACGTGGCTGAACTTGATGACGATCGGGTCGGCGGCTGCCGAACCGGCAAGCCCCAGAACCAAAGCCGCGACGGATGCCGCGATCGCGAAGGTGCGCATGATGTCTCCCTTGTTATTGTTTGGGCCGCCCGGTGCGCGGGCGGCCCATCCTTGTGCTGGCTGCATCAATACAGGCCGGCGCACACCGGTGCTATTGGCCGTTAGCAGGGCAGGTATTCGGCGTCATTCCGGGGCAGTTCGAAGAGCCGAACCCGGAATCTCGGGATTCCGGGTTCGTGCTTCGCACGCCCCGGAATGACAAGCCAACGTTCGTCAGCTCGCCGCTGCCGTCTGCACCGTATCGCGCTGGCGCTTCATGACGATCTTATTGAGCGCGCCGAGATAGGCCTTGGCGGAGGCCACCAGCGTGTCCGGATCCGCCGCGCGTGCCGTCATTGATCGGCCGTCATGGGACAGACGGACCGATACTTCGGCCTGCGCGTCGGTGCCTTCGGTGACTGCGTGAACCTGGTACAATTCGAGCTTGGCCTCGTGCGGCACCAGCGCCTTGATGCAGTTGAAGACGGCATCGACCGGACCGTTGCCCTCGGCTTCCTCGATCCTGGTCTGGCCGTCGACATCGAGCTTCATGGTCGCGCGCTGCGGACCATGGGTGCCCGCGATCACGGTCAGCGAGGTCAGCTTGATGCGGTCGTGGGAGGCCGCCATTTCCTCGTCGACCAGCGCCTCGATGTCCTCGTCGTAGATGTCCTTCTTGCGGTCGGCCAGCGCCTTCATCCGCGCAAATGCATCTTCCAGCTGGTTCGGGCCGAGCTTGTAGCCCATCTCCTCCAGCTTGTGCACGAAGGCGTGGCGGCCGGAATGCTTGCCGAGAACCAGCGAGGACTGCTTCAGGCCGACCATCTCCGGCCGCATGATTTCGTAGGTCGAGGCATCCTTCAGCACGCCGTCCTGATGGATGCCGCTCTCATGCGCGAACGCGTTCCGGCCGACGATCGCCTTGTTGTACTGCACCGGGAACGAGGTCGCCGCAGACACCACCTTCGAGGCGCGGGTGAGCTGCGTGGTGTCGATCTTGTTCCAGTACGGGAATTTGTCGTTGCGCACGTTGATCGCCATCACGATCTCCTCGAGTGCGGCGTTGCCAGCGCGCTCGCCGATGCCGTTGATGGTGCACTCGACCTGACGCGCGCCGCCGACGACGCCGGCCAGCGAATTCGCAACGGCCATGCCGAGGTCGTTGTGGCAGTGCACTGAGAACACCGCCTTGTCCGAGTTCGGCACGCGCTCGATGAGCGTCTTCATGAAGTGGGTGTACTCATCGGGCGTGGTGTAGCCAACGGTGTCGGGGATGTTCACCGTGGTGGCGCCGGCCTTGATGACGGCCTCGACGATGCGGCAGAGAAAGTCCATCTCGCTGCGGGTGCCGTCCTCAGCCGACCATTCGACGTCGTCGATCAGATTGCGGGCGCGTGCGACCATGGCGACCGACGTCTCGATCACCTGCTCCGGCGTCTTATTCAACTTCACCCGCATATGCAGCGGCGAGGTCGCGATCACGGTGTGGACGCGGCCGCGCTTTGCAAATTTCACTGCTTCGGCGCAACGATCGATGTCGGCCGGATGCGCGCGCGACAACCCGGCGATGACGGCATTCTTGGAGCGGCGGGCGATCTCGCTGACCGCCTGGAAGTCGCCTTCGGAGGTGATGGGGAAGCCGGCTTCGATCACGTCGACGCCCATATCGTCGAGCAGCTCCGCAACTTCGAGCTTCTCCTCGAACGTCATGGTCGCGCCGGGGCACTGCTCGCCGTCGCGCAGCGTGGTGTCGAAAATAATGACGCGGTCCTTCTCGGACTTGTTCACGGGGGCCATTTCGAAATTTCCTTTAAGGTGGTGCGCCCTTCGATTGGCTCGAGCGCTTGAGGTGTCCGGTGATCTCGTACAACCCCTGAGTGCCCAGGCGCGTTTCGCCCAGCCGGCCCTCAGGGGCAGGTAAGAAGGAGCTCGCCAAGAAGGAGGGTGGGCAGGATCGCGGACCGGGACGCGGCGGTGCCGACGGCCAGAGCCGCCTCCCCCGAGATCCCATTTTTTTGGCCGCGAATCAGCATTGCCAGACCCTTTGAGCCACAAATCCTCGGCCAAAACCGTTGACGGTTCATTGCCGGGAGGCCCGTTGAGGCGTTTCTAGACGAGAAATGGCTGAAACTGCAACGCCAAAAGATGGTCAGGATAACTGACCTGATTGGAGCCTGACCTTGCCCTCGCCGGCTCCGCAGGCGAATGGAGCGAGCTGGCGGAGAAGATGCGGTGGATGCCCTCACCGCGCCCGCACGCGTTCGAACTCCGCCTGCGCCCGCGCGAACTTCTGATTGAACAGCCACATCGCATCGAGGATTTCACGGAAGCTCGCTGACGTTCTTGCCCTGTCTGCGCGTCCATAGGCAAAGATGCTGTTGTTGCGTAAGTATTTCATGACCGTCGGGTCAGAGACTCGGCTCCGAAGTAAGTTGCCCGACTTCAGCGCGGCTCGCGTCGCCGTCGGGATGATCTGGATGAGTTCGAAGAATTTCATCTGGTCGATCGGGTCCGGCAGCGTCTTGGCGATATCGGGGATCGCCGCGAAGAGATCCGCGTGGGCGTTCATGAGGCCGTCACGCACCGCGGTCCAGTGGTTGAGCCGATGGTCGAGGCTGACGCGCGCCTCCTCCTTGTCGTCGCGCGCGATCAGTTTCGGATCAAGTGAGGCGATGGACGGCCTGATCGCTTGCCATCGCTTCCGGCCATTGCGGTCTTCGGACGGGCCGGTCTGAAAGCTGCCGATATAGGTGTTGGAGCGCCCATTGCCGACATTCTGCTTGCCGTTGGTCTCGGCGAAGAACAGCCCCAGGCTGATACGGCCGGCCGCGTCCGCCCCCTTCGTATCCAATCCTTTCGCGCGCGCGATCGCAGTACCGAGATCGACGACGTCCTTGAATGGCGTCGGTGAGGCCTGCGCATTCGCGGGCGGCGCCTCCATGACGTCGAAAAGATTTCTGTACTCGTCGATCAGCGGTTCGATATCAGCGTCGAAATACGCCGCTGGAACCTCGTATTTGTTGGGCCGTCCGATCCGCGACGGAAGTACATCGGTGAGATCCTTGTAAGTGCTCATGACGTCGACGCGCGCCAGGTAAAGGGCTTGTCCCGGCAGGTTCGGAAGCGGCTCGTGCGCGTCGATCTGGCGGCGTCGCTGGCTGAGGATCGCCTTGAAGTCACTCAACGCCCGATTGTAGGCCTCGAGCGCTCCTGACTGCTTCGCGGTAAGCGCGGCTGGCTGCGCGTGCGCCGATGAGCCGACATTCACGACCCCACTCAAGGCGATTGCAACGGCAAGCGCCACGCTTGCGATGATATGGCGTCTCGCTTCCATGTCCGTCTTCAGCTCACGCGCTCAGCCTGTTGGCTTAATCGTAGTCATTGGGAACAAGGCCTTGAAGCGCCACCTCACGACAAGTGTCAGATGTTTGCAACACTGCAAACCTATTTGATCGGCGCCACAATCGCGCCGCAGGAATTTCCAAATCGAAAACGCAAGGTACGCCGGTGAATGCAACATCAGGGGACACTGATGCAAAAACTGCGGGCGATCGACGGCGATGCGGAGCGGGTCGGCTTCACCTTCTCATTTCAGATAGCGGATGGCGGCAAGCGGCGGGCCTGCTGTGTCAGGGTCGACGCCCCGAACTTCCACGACGCATCAGCGCTGTTCCGCGAGCGGTGGCCCGCCATCGAATCGGTGGCGCGCGACAGCATCAGATCCACGGATAGCGGCGACGGCGTCATCGCGCTCGAGCTACCTGTGGCCTGATGAAATCCGCACATCACGGCTTCCGCTGATCAGTTGCCCGCGTCCTTTGTGGCCAAAATCTGGTAGAGGATGATCGCGCCGAAGGTCGCAGTGCCGATGCCGCCCATCGTGAATGCGCCAAACTTCAGCGTGAGATCGCCGGCACCGGCAGTGAGCGCAACGGCGACCGTGATCAGGTTGCGCGGATTGGAGAAGTCGACCTTGTTCTCGACCCAGATTCGCCCGGCCATCGCCGCGATCAGACCGAACAGGACGATCGACAGGCCGCCGATCACGGGACCCGGGATCGACAGAATCAGCGCGCCGAATTTCGGCGAGAAGCCGAGCAGGATCGATACTATCGAGGTCACCGCGAAAAGCATCGTCGAATAGACCTTCGTCGCCGCCATGACGCCGATGTTTTCGGCATAGGTGGTGACGCCGGTGCCCCCGCCGCAGGCGGAGACGATCGTGGCAAGGCTGTCGCCGAGGAACGCGCGGCCGAGATAGCCATCCAGGCTTCGGCCGGTCATCACGCCAATGGCTTTGATGTGGCCGAGATTCTCGGCAACCAGGATGATCGCGACGGGCGCGATCAGGAAGATCGCGTCGGCATGGAAGGTCGGCGTCGTGAATTTGGGCAGGCCTATCCAGGGCGCAGCGGCGAGTTGAGTGAAGTCGACCGGTTTGCCGAGACCCAGGCCATTGGCAAGCAAGAGATAAAGGAGATAGCCGCCAACGGCACCAACGATGATCGGCAGCCGCCGCCACAATCCCGGGGCTGCGACCGCGGTCAGGCCGATGATCAGGACGGTCAATAGTCCGACCCAGGTGTCGAACGCGCCTGCGCTCACGGCCTTCACAGCCACAGGCGCGAGATTGAGACCAATCGCGGCGACCACCGCACCAGTGACGACCGGCGGCATCAGACGCTCGACCCAGCCGACGCCGGCCCACATCACGATCAGCGCGATGATGCCATAGAGCGCGCCAGCGCCGACGATGCCGCCGAGCGCAACGTCGATATTGGGATTCGGTCCCTGCCCGGAATAGCCGGTCGCAGCGATGACGACGGCGATGAAGGCGAAGCTGGAGCCGAGATAGCTCGGCACACGTCCGGCTACGACCACGAAGAAGATCAGCGTGCCGACGCCGGAAAAGAACAGTGCGAGATTTGGGTCGAACCCCATCAGCAACGGCGCGATGATCGTGGCTCCCGACATCGCGACGCCGTGCTGGAGGCTGGCGATGATCGTCTGGCCCCAGGGCAGCCGTTCCTCGGGCAGGATCACGCCCGAGGTCTTCAGCTTCCAGCGTGGAAAGTAGCCGCTACCTTGCTCGTTAGAGCCCGTGGCCGTCGACATGATCCCCCTCCCCGATTGCCGCTTGTGTCACGCGCTGGCGCGCCCTTCGGGTTGACGCGGAGTGTAGCAGACGTCGGGAGTTCTAGCTCGCCCAGTTCTCGCGGAATTCCCCAAACAGCGTAATACCCCCGCAGGCGTAGATGGTCTGACCGGTGATGTAGCTCGACTCGTCCGAGGCGAGGAAGGCGAACACCGCGGCGATCTCGTCGGCCGTTCCAACCCGGCCGAGCGGGATGTGACTCTCGACGTCCGCGCGCTTTTTCGTATCCCCGGTCCAGGCTGCGTTGATCGGCGTGTCGATCGCGCCCGGCCCGACGGCGTTGACGCGAATGCCGCGGCCGGCAAATTCGAGCGCGAGCGTGCGGGTCAGATTCGCCATGCCGCCCTTGCTGATCGAATAGGCGAGATAGCCGGGCTTTGGAACGATCTGATGCACGCTCGAGCAGTTGACGATGGTACCGCCGCCTCCCCGGCTCACGAAATGCGCCAGCGCCTTCTGCGCGCAGAGCACGGCGCCGTTGAGATTGACGTCGATGATGCGCCGATAGGCCTCGATGTCGAGCGCCTCGCTCGGCGATTCCTTCTGGAAGCCGGCATTGTTGACGAGGCAATCGAGCCGCCGCCAGCGCGACAGCACCGTTTCAAACATCCGCGTGATGTCCGCCTCGACAGCGACATTGGCCTGAATGACGACATGATCCCGGTCGCCATGGCCGCGCTCGCGCGAGGCCGCCTGTGCAAGCGCAAGCGTGTTCTCCGCATCCGTACGGTGTTCCAGATAGTTGATGGCAACGGTCGCCCCTTCCTGCGCGAAGCGAACGGCGATCGCACGCCCGATCCCTTGGGACGCGCCGGTTATAAGTGCATATCGTCCAACGAGGCGGGATGCGAACGAGGTCGATGAATCGGATTGCTGCATAGGCGACGCACTCATGGGGGTTCTGTCGAACGGCACATGCCGCCGATCACAAACGCCTCCCGTCTTGCAGCGTTCCAGCGCCGCCCGCAAGGGGCGGCGCCGGCAAAGGCGATGCCGCTTACTGCGTGCGATCCGAGGTCCAGCCCTTGTAGTCGGCGACGTTGTCGCGCGTCACGAGCTTCGACGGCAGCAGTTCGACGGTCGAGGCGGGCTTCTGCCCGCCCAGGATGCCGACGCCGACCTGCACGGCACGGCGTGCCATGAAGAACGGATCCTGCGAGGCCGAAGCCTGGATCTGCGGCGACTGCGGATCTTTCAGCGCGGCCTCGATGTCGGGGGCGCCGTCGACGGCGGTGATGATGATGCCGGAGCGGCTCTGCTGGCGCGCGGCCAGATCAGTGCCGATCGCCTGCGGATCGTTGATCGCGAAGATGGCATCGATCTTCGGGAAGCGGGTCAGGTAGCCTTGCGCCACTGTGAGGCCACCTTCGCGCGAGCCCTTGCCGTCCTGGTCGCTGGACAGAACCTTGATGCCGGGGTTCTTGCCGAACACGGTCTTGCAACCGTTGACGCGGTCGATCACCGCGGAGACCTGCGGCCCGTTCTCGATGATCACGTCGCCTTTGCCGCCGAGCTTGTCGACGATGTACTGGCAGGAGATCTCGCCGGCCTGGACGTTGTTCGTGGTCACCGTGGCGTCGGCGCCTTCTGCCGCGGTATCGACCGCGACGACGATGATGCCGGCGGCCTGCGCTTTCTTGATTGCCGGGCCGATCGCCTTGGGATCGCCGGGGTTCAACAGGATCAGATCGACGCCGGCGGCGATGAAGTTGTCGATCTGGGTCACCTGCTTGCCGAGATCGTATTCGAAGCCGACGGTCGTGACCTTGACGTTGGGATTGGTTTTCTTGGCTTCGAACTCGGCGCCCTTCGACAGCGCGACGAAAAACGGGTTGCCGAGTGAACCGAGCGAGACGCCGATGGATTTGAGCTCCTTCGCCTGCAGCGGCGTGGAGCTCAGGGCAAGCGCCACGGCGGCGCTGGTAAGCGAGATCGTCTTCAACATTGGCTTCCTCCCTGGTCTGATTTGATGTCCCGCGCGGCTGACCAGTTGCCGCAACGGAGTTCCACAGCGCGAGTGGCCGTGCCTTCGCGCACCGATCGTCAGGTGCGCGCCGAGCCTTGAAGGCGGTAACGATCGAGCGCGACGGCGCCGATGATCACCAGTCCCTTGATGACGTATTGCCAGATGTCGGATACGCCGACCAGGATCAGGCCGTTCGACAGCACGGCGATGATCAGCGCGCCGACCAGCGTTCCCCAGATCGAGCCGATGCCGCCGACGAAGGAGGTGCCGCCGAGGATCACGGCCGTGATCGCATCGAGCTCGTAGCTTTGTCCGAGCTGCAAGCCGTTGGCTGCATAGAGCCGCGCCGCCTGCATCGCACCGCCAAGGCCGGCAAACAGTCCCGATACCCCGTAGACGAAGATCAGCACCGCCCAGACCTTGATGCCGGCAAGCCGCGCCGCGCTTTCATTGCCGCCGACCGCGTAGATATGCACGCCGAGCACGGTTCGGCGCAACACCAGCCAGGAAACGAGGATCACGAGCAGCGCAATCACCGATAGCCAGGGAATCGAGATCACGCCGGGAATGAGAGTAAGCGAGCCGTTGCCGATGAAGGCATAGGGAATGGAAGGGTTGAACACGGTGGTGTCGGCGCCGAGCAGGCGCGCCAGACCGCGCACGGCGGTGAGCGAGCCGAGCGTAACGATGAAGGGTGGCAGTCGCAGCAGCGCGATCAGCGCGCCATTGACGACGCCGAAGCCGAGCCCGGTGAGAACGGCGGCCGGCAGCCACAGCGCCCCGAGCTCGGGCAGTTTTGACAGGGTCAGCCCGGCCATCGCGGAGGCCGCCAGGATCGAGCCGACCGACAGGTCGATGCCGCCGGTGAGGATGACGAAGGTCATGCCCGCCGCCAGCACGGTGTTGACCGCGGCCTGCTGCAGCACGATGCCGAGATTTTGGCCAGTGAAGAAACGGCCGTCCGACAGGTAATGAAAGCCGGCGCACAGCAGCAGCAGCACCGGCAGCATGCCGGCCGCCTGGATCAGGAGCCTGACCCGCTGGCGTTTCGTCTCCTGGGCAGCGGCAAGTCCGTTTGCCGTGGCCGCCTTTGTTGGTGAAGATCCCTGATCAGGCATCGAGGTGCTCCATCCCCGTCGCAAGTGCCATGATATCCTCCTCGGTCAGCGGCTGTGTCGCGGTTCGCCTGATCTCGCCTTCGACGTGCCCCAGTCGCATCACGATGACGCGGTCGCAGATGCCGATAATCTCGGGCAGATCGGACGAGATGATGAGGATCGCCGTGCCAGCCTTGGCGAGATTGTCGATGATCGAATAGATTTCGGACTTGGCCCCGACGTCGACGCCGCGCGTCGGCTCATCGAGGATCAGGACTTTGGGGCCGATTGCAAGCAGCCGCGAGAGCAGCACCTTCTGCTGATTTCCGCCGGACAGTCCGCCCGCGGGGACGCCGGCGTTGGCGGCGCGGATGCTTAAGCCCGCGAAAGCCCTGTCGGCGCGCTCACGCGCCTTGTCGCGATCGAGGAACCAGCCGAGCTTCGCATCGCGCCCAAGCACGGCAAGGTTAATGTTATCCTGGCACGACATGTCCAGGAACAGGCCGAGCGCCTTGCGGTCCTCGGTGAGGTAGGCGATGCCGGCCTCGAGCGCCTCGCCGGGTGTGCGGATGTCGATTGGCTGGCCTTCGAGTTCGACACGGCCGGAAATCTTCGGCGCGGCGCCGATGATCAGATGTGCAAGTTCGGTGCGGCCTGCGCCGATCAGGCCGGCCAGTCCCACGACCTCGCCCGCATGCACGGTCAGCGAACAGCCCTTGACGCGCTGCCCGTCGGACATATCGGTCGCGGTGAGTACCGGATGCCCCTTTCCAGCCTCGGGATCGTGGTCCTTCTTGTAGAAAGACGAGACGTCGCGCCCGACCATCATGCGGACGATGCTGTCGGCGCGGATGTCAGACTTGTCGAGCGAGCCGACCAGACGTCCGTCACGGAGCACCGTGACGCGATCGCCGAGCGCATAGACCTCGTCCATACGATGCGAGATATAGATGATGGCAAGCCCTTCGGCGCGCAGTTGCCGGACCAGCGCGAACAGCCGCTCGCTCTCGCCGGCCGACAGCGCGGTCGTCGGCTCATCCATGATCAGGATTTTGGAACGCGCGTGCAGCGCACGCGCGATCTCGACCAGCTGGCGCTGGCCCATGGAAAGATGTGCCACCAGCGTCGACGGGGTGAAGTCGGCGCCCAGCCGCTCCAGGATCGGGCCGACACCGACGCGCATGTCGCTGCGCGCGAGCAATCCAGAACGTGAGACCTCGCGGCCGAGATAAATATTCTCCGCGACGGTCAAGTTGGGGGCCAAGGACAGTTCCTGATAGATGATCGAGATGCCGGCAGCGCGGCCGCCGAGCGGGCCTTCGATCCGTACCGGCTTGCCCTCGATGCGGATCTCGCCGCCGGGATCGGGCCGGTAGGCACCCGATAAAATTTTCATCAGGGTTGATTTTCCGGCACCGTTCTCGCCCATCAGGGCGTGGACCTCGCCCGCATAGACGGTAAGGTCAACGGCGCGCAGCGCCTTGATACCGAAGAAGGATTTGGAGACCCCGCGCATCTCGAGGATCGGATCGTTCATCGTGCCTCCCGGCGCACAATGCGTTTCCCACCCGCGTCTCTTTCGTTGTTAGCGCGGTTCGACCATTAAACAAAAGGCGGCGGCGCAGGGCAATACCGAACCGACAATATCGAAGAGGTGCACATGCGGAACGCACGACGCTAATGGTGCGGCCGGTACAGCTCGCGCCATGCGGGCAGACGTTCGGCGTAGGCATCGGCGAGCGCCCGCTCGGGTTCAAAAGTCTCGACGCGCCGCGGCGACGTGCAGACGGCTGCGATCGCCTCGCCGGTGACAGCAAGGCGCCCCAATCTCGCCGCACCGAACGCGGCGCCGGTCTCGCCTGCTGCAAAGCGGTGGATCGGAATATTCAGCACGTTCGCCAGCACGGCGAGCCAGAAAGCGGACCGCGAGCCGCCGCCAATCACATCGGCCTCCGAAACTACGAGGCCGGCAGCCGCGAGCGCATCGCGGCAATCGGCCAGCGCAAACGCGACGCCTTCAAGAACCGCCTGCACGATATCAGCGCGATCGGTGCCGTGGCTCAGACCATCGAGCATGCCGCGCACATTGGGGTCGTCATGCGGCGTCCGCTCACCGGCAAGGTAAGGCAGGAAACTTATCGGCGACGGTGCCTGCGGGCATGCACCGAGCGGCGCCAGCAGCTCGGCCTCCGGGGCGCCGAGTAGCCGCGCCATCCAGGCAAGGCAGGACGCGGCCGACAGGATCGCGCCGGCCTGAATCCACATCGCGGGGATCGCATGCGCGAAGGTATGCACCACGCGATCCGGGTTCGCGGCAATCCTGTCGGTCGGCGTCAACAGCGCGCCGGATGTGCCCAGCGAGATGAACGCGGTTCCCGGACGGATCGCGCCGATGCCGACCGCACCGGCCGGGTTGTCGCCGGCACCCCCTGCGATCATCGGCCGTTTCACCATGCCCCAGCGTTCGCTGAGCTCGCGCGTCAGGCGCACCGATGGCGCACAGCCTTCGACCAGCCGCGGCATGTGCGCGCGTGACAGGCCCGTTGCGGCAAGGCCCTCATCCGACCAGGCGCGCCGCGCGACGTCGAGCCACAGCGATCCCGAGGCGTCAGAAACGTCCTCGATCGCCTCGCCCGTCAGCACCAGGCGCAGATAGGCCTTCGGCAGCAGCACGAGTTTTGTCGCCGCAAAGATCTCGGGCTCGTTCGCCGCGATCCACAAAAGCTTCGGCGCGGTGAAGCCGGGCATCGCCTTGTTGCCGGTCGTGGCGCGCAAGGTCGGCCAGCGCTCTTCAAGTTGACGGCACTCGGCTGCAGAGCGGCCATCATTCCAGAGAATGCAGGGGCGGAGCGGCTCGAGATTCGCGTCGAGCAGCGTGGCGCCATGCATCTGGCCGGACAGGCCGATGCCCTCGACCGCGGCCAGCTCGCGCGGATGATCCGCCTTCAGCTCATCCAACGTCGCAAACGCCGCCTCGATCCATTTCCGCGGATCCTGCTCGGAATAACCGGGTCGCGGCGAGGCCGTCGCGAGCGACCGGCTCGCGCTTGCGATCACGTGCTGGGTGTCGTCGACGAGGACCGTCTTGACCGCGGAGGTGCCGAGATCGATTCCGAGATACATGATGCTTTCGCCTGACGCGATGACGGCCGGTTAGACCTCTACTCGTCGAAAAAGCCGGGATGCTTGGCGACAAAGGATTGCAGCTCGCGCGAGACGCGGTCAAGATGATCCGCCATCTCACGCCTGGCCTGATCCGGCTTGTGGGCGGCAATCGCGCGATAGATCGCTTCGTGCTCGCGGAACGTCCCCTCGGGCCGCCCGGGCTCGGGAAGCAGAGTCCTGCGTACGCGCTCAAGATGAGTGCGGATCGGATCAAGCACCTCGCCAACCCGCGCAAGATTCAAGGTTTCGGTCATCTGGCGATGAAACCTGGTGTCGAGTTCATGAAAGCCTCCAAGATCACCGCTGGCGATGGCGGCTTTCTGATAGGCGAGATTCTGACCAAGCGCCGCGATCGCCTCGTCCGACATGTCGGCGGCACAGACCTCGACGACCTCCACCTCCAGCGCGCGACGCATCAGCATCCATTGCCGCACATCCTCAAGGTGAATCCGCGCGACATAGGAGCCGCGCTGCGGCTCGACCACGACGAGGCCTTCGAAGGCAAGCCGGTTGATCGCAGTCGTGATCGACAGCCGCGACACGTCGAAGGTCGCGCACCACTCATTCTTGTCGATTGGTGTTTCGGGCGCGAGTTGTCCCGATACGATCGCGCGCTTCAACGCGAGGTACGCCTGATCGACTTTCGACCCGCCTGCCCTGCGCCCTCGCGCTGCAACAGTTCCGCCGCCCCTGAACCCGCCGATTGAATGCATGCTTTGATCCCAGGCTGATTTTCACTTTTTCGGTTGGCGAAGTCCAATTGCGCGGACGAAGGCTTGACGAACGACGACTGATATAACTAGCATATCAGCAAAACAACAACCATCACCCCCTGCGGCTCAATGTTGGTCAAAGACTGAAGAGTCGGGGCTGGGAGGAGCAGCAATGGAAGCACGCGTCGGTGCTCTCGGAGCGCAGGATGAATCACGCGCGTCCTCCCGCGTGATCGAGCTTGGCGCTCGCGCCGGCGCGCCGAGCGGTCACGTCGCTCTCTCCGCCGAACAGGTCTCCAAGTCCTTCGCTGGAGTGAAGGCTCTCCACAATGTCGACTTCGATCTGCGCCCCGGCGAAGTGCACGCACTGATGGGCGAGAACGGCGCCGGCAAGAGCACTCTGATGAAGATCCTCGCCGGCGTGCACACGAGCTATGACGGCACCATTCAGGTCGAGGGCCAGGCGATGTCGTTCGCCGGCGTGCGCGACGCCGAGGAAGCCGGCGTCGCGATCATCCACCAGGAGCTCAATCTCGTCCCCGAGCTGAGCGTGGCCGACAACATCTTTCTTGGTCGCGAGCCACTGATCGCGGGCCTGCTGATCGATCGCCGCCGCATGGTCGAGGCGGCCGAGCGCCTGCTGGCCCGGCTGGGCGTGAGGCTCGACGCGGAGAGTCGCGTTGCCGACTTGCGTGTCGGCGAGCAGCAGCTGGTGGAAATCGCCAAGGCGCTGTCGCTCGATGCCCGTATCCTCATCATGGACGAGCCGACCTCGGCGCTGTCGTCGTCGGAATGCGAGACGCTGTTCAAGATCGTGCAACAGCTCGCAGCCGAGGGCGTCGCGGTCATCTACACCTCGCACCGCATCGAGGAGGTGCTCGAGCTCGCCGACCGCGTCACCGTGCTGCGCGACGGCAGGCGGGTGGTCACGGCCCCAATCGGCGAATTGTCGCGCGGCGCGATCATCTCGGCGATGGTCGGCCGCGACATGGCCGCAAGCGACCGCGGTGCGGCGGCGGCGGATGGCGCGGTCATCCTGTCGGTCAAGGACTTGACGCTCGACACGCTCAGTCCGCGCGGATGGCGCCGGATGCTGCACGGCGTCAGCTTCGAGCTCAGGCGCGGCGAGATTTTGGGTATCGGCGGCCTGCTCGGCTCCGGACGGACCGAGATTCTGGAATCCATCTTCGGCGTCGCGCGCGGCTGGTGCGGCGGCACCATCACGATCGACGATGAGACCGCCGACATCAACGCGCCGGCGGATGCCTATCGCCTCGGCCTTGCGCTCGTCAGCGAGGATCGCAAGGAGCGCGGCCTGCACCTTGCCGCCTCGATCTGCGACAACATCGCGCTGCCGTCGATCGGGGTATTGTCGCAATTCGGCCTGCGCTCCTTCGCACGCGAACGTGCATTGGCTCGCGAGATGGTCGGCCGGTTGTCGGTCCGCTGCACCGGCATTGGACAGGCGGCCGCAACGCTGTCGGGCGGCAACCAGCAGAAGGTCGTGATCGGCAAGTGGCTCGCCACCGAGCCGCGCATTCTGCTGCTCGACGAGCCAACCCGCGGCATCGACATCGGCGCGAAGCAGGAAATCTATCGCCTGATCTTCGATCTCGCCGCACAGGGCCTCGGCATCATCGTGGTGACCTCGGAAATGCCCGAACTTCTCTTGTTGTCCGACCGCATCCTCGTGATGTGCGAGGGACGGCAGACCGGCCTCCTGACGCGCGAGAATGCGACGCAGGAGGCGGTGATGCGCCTTGCCGCACCGGGCATGGCGGCGTGGTCGCAGGAAGAAGCATCATGAAGGCACTCAAACTCCTCTCGCAAACCAAGCTCTATTGGGGGTTGCTATTGATCTGCCTGATCGGCGCCCTCACCTCGCCGCACACCTCGTCCGGCAACAACATCTTCCTGTCCTACGGCAATCTCACCGACGTGCTCCGTCAGGTCTCGATCACCGGACTGGTCGCAACCGGCATGACCATGGTCATCCTGCTCGGTGGCATCGATCTGTCAGTCGGCTCCGTCATGGGTTTTTCGACGGTGATATGCGCAATGCTGCTCACCAAGCCGGGCTGGACGGCGGCCTCGGCGCTGGGCGTGCCGGCGGCCGTGCTCGTCTGCGGCGCGGCCGCCGCGCTGGCTGCGCGCTTCATATTCGCAGGCCTTGCCCGCGGCCGCGATGTCGGCGCCGGGCGGCGCCGCGACATCGCGCTGTCGCGCTGGCACAGCGTCGGCATTCCCACGCTGCTCGGCCTGATCGTCGCGATCGCGATCGCGTGGTGGACCGCGAGCCAGGTGGCCGGCAAGTTCGGCGTGCTCGGCGTGCTCCTGGTGGCGCCTTGCCTCGCATTGCTACTCGGAGCCCTCAACGGGCTCCTGATCGTCGCCGGCCGGATGCAGCCCTTCATCGTGACGCTCGCGATGATGGTCAGCGCACTCGGCATCGCACGATTGACCGCCGGATCGGACAATGCCGTTGTGCCGGTCTACACCGGCACGAACGCCACCGAGGCCTTCGAGCTGCTGCGCTCGATGCTCTGGGGCGTG
Organism: Bradyrhizobium sp. UFLA05-112; assembly: GCF_053572325.1. NCBI lineage: Bacteria > Pseudomonadati > Pseudomonadota > Alphaproteobacteria > Hyphomicrobiales > Nitrobacteraceae > Bradyrhizobium > Bradyrhizobium sp. UFLA05-112. The sequence goes on from NZ_JBANBK010000015.1 coordinate 74,275, forward strand.
CTGCCGGTGCCGAGCGTCTTCTTCCTGGCGGCGATCGTCCTGTTCGGCGCGATCCTGCGTTTCACGACGTTCGGCCGCTATGCGTACGCGATCGGCGGGAACGTCGAGGCTGCCAAGCTCTCGGGCATCAAGGTCGCCCAGGTCCAGCTTACGGCCTATCTTCTGTCCGGACTGCTCGCCGGAATCGCCGGCGTGCTGTTCGTCGCACAATACAGGCAAGGCAAGCCCGATGCCGGCGCAGGCCTCGAGCTCGACGCGATCGCTGCGGTGGTGATCGGCGGCACCAGCCTGATGGGCGGTCGTGGCGGCCTCGCCGGCACCTTCGTCGGCGTCCTGATCTTCGGGCTCCTGTCGGACATTCTTCAGCTTCAGAATATCGACTCCAACGTCCAGCTCCTGATGAAGGGCCTGATCATCGTCTGCACCGTGCTGGTGCAGGAACAGAATCTCGGCCAGCTCATCTCGCGATGGCGGTTCAACCGGTCGCGGGACGTCCATGCCGATCCGAAAACAGCCGAAGCCTATCGGCTGCCAAACGCCGCAAAGGCGCAAGCAAAAGCAAGGGAGGATCTCGATGAAGCGTCGTGAATTCTTGAAACTGTCGACCACCATGGCCGGTGCGGCCATGACCGTCTATCTGCCGGCCGGCTGGAGTCCTGCCAAAGCCGCGGGCAAGTGGAAGGTCGGCTTCAGCCAATGCACAACGCTCGAACCATGGCGCGTGCAGTTCAACAAGGACATCCAGGCCGAAGCGAAGAACCAGCCGGACGTCGACCTCGTCATCACCGACGGCCAGGACAAGACCGAGAAGCAGGTCGCCGACTGCGAAAACCTCATCGTGCAGCAGGTCAACGTACTCTTGATCTCGCCCAAGGAGTCCGCGGGACTGACCGGCGTCGTCGAGAAGGCGATCGACGCCAAGATTCCGGTCATCGTGCTCGACCGCAACGTCGACACCAAGCGCATCACCCAGTTCATCGGCGGCGACAATGTCGCGATCGGCAAAGCCGCCGGCGAGCACGCGGTGAAGCTGCTCGGCGGGCCAGGCAAGGCAACCGGCAACGTCGTCGAGATCTGGGGCGGCATGGGCACCCAGCCCGCGCATGACCGGCACGACGGCTTCCATGCCCACACCGACAAGGAGTCGGGCATCAAGTATCTGCTCAACAACCAGTCCGGCGACTGGAAGCAGGACAAGGCCTACAACATCATGACGACCGCGTTGCGCAACAACGAGAAGATCGACCTGGTCTACGGTCACAATGATCCGATGGCCTATGGTGCCTATCTCGCCGCCAAGGACGCCGGCCGCGACAAGGACATCAAGTTCATCATCGGCATCGACGGGCTGCCGGACGAAGGCGTCACCTGGGTCTCCAAGGGTCAGCTGACCGCGACGTTCCTCTATGCGACGCCCGGTGCCGAAGGCCTGCGGCAGGCGGTCAAGCTGCTCAAGGGCGAAAAGCTGGAGCCGGTCATCACGTTGCCGACGATGCTGATCACCAAGGAGAATGCCCCGGAGATCCTGAAGAAGAACGGGCTGCTCTGACCGGCTGGGGCTTTGAGCGCACCAACGGAGTCCGGTTCAAGCCGACTTGAACCGGACTGTGGACTTTACGTCGATATGGACGGCAGCGCCGTGACGTTGGATAGTCGTCAGCCTAAGAAACTGACCTATGTCCCGGGAGGCGTTGCATGCTGAAATCGATCGACCCGTTTCTAAATGCCGATGTTCTTTACGCGCTGCGGTCCATGGGACACGGCGACGACCTCGTGCTCTGCGACACCAATTTTCCGGCCGATGCGGTGGCGCGCCAGACCGTGCTGGGCAAGCTCATTCGCATCGACAATGTCACCACTGCACGCGCCGCGCGCGCGATCCTGTCGGTGCTGCCGCTCGACAGCTTTGTCGACAAACCGGCATCGCGCATGGAGATCGTCGGCCAGCCCAACGAGATTCCGCCCGTGCAGCGCGAGGTGCAGGCCGAAATCGACGCGGCGGAGGGGAAATCCTCCCCTATGGGCTCGATCGAGCGCTTCGCCTTCTACGAGCTCGCAAAAAAATCCTATTGCGTGATCCAGACCGGGGAGCGGCGCTTCTATGGCTGCTTCATCTTCAAGAAGGGCGTCATCCCGCCCGATGCTTGAGCTAACGAGGAAAGGGCTGCGCGGCACGTTCGGCATGAATATGACATCGAGATGATGTCGCGCGCGAGCATCCATCTTGCAGCGCGGCATCGCGAGAATTCTCTTCGTCATTTCTGATTGGTGGCAGGCGGCTTCAACTCCGCGTGCTTTCGTTGACATTGATGGGCGCCGCTGCATACTCGAACGCGGCATCAGTCACCCATCACGACGACACTGAAGTCCACGAGCCTCACGTCCTCGGTGTGCTTCGGCTACTCAGACTTCACATCAAGAAAGTCAACAAGGGAGGGTATCGCGATGAAACAGCAAGACTATGATTGGCTTTCCGCACTCCGTCCGAACCGGCGTACGGTGCTGAAGGGTGCGGCAAGCGCCGCAGCATTGGGCACGAGCGGAGCGCTCGGCACGTTCTCGGAGATTGCGCTAGCACAAAACAATCTTCGCGCGCAGATTGGGCAAATTCCAGGCGTGGGCAAGGGCTCGCCAACCGACGCCGACTGGCAGAAGGTCGGCGAGCTCTGCCTCGGCCCGACCAAGGCGAGCATCAAGGAAGGCGAGTTCAAGGGCGTCGAGCTCTCCTTCATGGGACTGAATAATCAGAACCTGCATAACCTCCTGTTCCGCGGCTTTCTCAAGCCGTGGGAGGCCTATACGGGCGCAAAAATCTCCTGGATCGATCTCGCTCAGGCCGACTACAACCCGCGACTCCAGCAGGCGATCGCGACCGGCACAGTCGATTTCGACATCCTGGAGATGGGCGCGCCGTTCGAAGGCGATGTCTGTGGCAAGGGCCTGGCGTCAGAGATGCCGGACTGGGTCAAGAAGCAGATCGATATCGATGATTATGTCGACTATCTGAAGCCGCCGGTCGGCACATGGAACGGCAAGACCTATCGCGTCACGATCGACGGCGACTGCCACAACTTCAACTATCGCACCGATGTGTTCTCGGACGCAGCGCTCGCCAAGGCCTGGAAGGAAGCCGGCAACACCGGCGAATGGGGCGTGCCAAAAACCTGGCAGCAAGTCCAGGCGGTGACGAAATTCCTCAAGGGAAAGAAGTTCAAGAACCAGAACGTCTATGGCTATCTCGATGCACCAAAACCCTGGGGCGGGTTCGGCTTCTATTTCCTCGGCAGCCGCGCCTCGGCCTATGCCAAGCATCCCGACGACAAGGCCTGGCTGTTCGACATCGACACGCTGAAGCCGCGCATCAACAATCCGGCCTGGGTGCGCGCCATCCAGGACGTGATCGACGCGCTGCCATCCGAGCCGGCCGATCAGCTGAATGCCGACCCGAACACCACCGGCTTCCAGCAATTCCTGGCCGGCATCGGCTCGATGATCCCCTGGTGGGGCGACATCGGCCAGGTGGCGAAGGCGAGCGACACCTCGGTGATCGGCGACGTCGTCGGCTTCGACATCCTGCCCGGCTCGGACGATGTCTACAACGCCAAGACCGGCCAGTGGGACAAGCTTGCGAGCGGTCCGAACCATGCCCCGAACTGCGCCTATCTCGGCTGGGGCATCTATGTGATGGCGCGTGTCAATGGTGACGAGAAGAAGCACAAGGCCGCCTGGAGCGCAGCCGCGCATCTCGGCGGCAAGGACCTCTCGTTCTGGATGGTGCTGTACCCGTCGGGCTTCCAGGCCCACCGGACCAGCCACTTCCAATACGATGAGTGGGTGGCCGCGGGCTACGATCGCAAGTACATCACGTCCTACCTGAACTCGCAGCTCGGCTCCTACAACCACCCGAACCGCGCCGTGGAGCCGCGCATTCCCGGCATCTTCCAGTACTACAGCATTGCGGAAGACGAGCTGACGAAGATCTTCGCTGGCAAGGTCGACGCGCAGACCGGGGCGAACAACATCGCGGCGGCCTGGGAGAAGCTGACCGACCAGATCGGGCGCGAACGGCAGATCGGGCTCTATAAGGCCTCGCTCGGCGTGTAGCGCGCCCACGCAAGATCATCTACCCTCGGCTGGCGCCCCACGGCGCCAGCCGAAAACTTGCCCGGCGCCGGAACCGGCACTGAATGCGACTGATCTCGATGCAGAATTCCGTACCCGTTAGCGATGCGCACCACCAGCCGGCGACGAAGCGCGCTCCCGGCAGCAGGAAAGCCGCCGGCCGCGCGCTGGTTCTGCTGGCCTCGCTCGGCTTCCTGCTCGTCGTCCTCATTCAGGTCTTGCACACGACCGGCACAATTACGGCCGGATTTTCCGATTGGCGGCCGATCCTCATCGCTTATCTCGTCTGGGCCGTCGCTTTTGGCGTCGGACAAATTTTGACCCGTGGCGAGCGTGGCCAGCGCGCGCTGTTCCTGCTGCCGGCGGTGTTCTTCACCGTCGCCGTCGTGATCTTCCCGACGATCTTCGGGATCTACATCGCCTCACTCGACTGGAATCTCAGCTCGATCGAGGGCCCGCGCTTTTCCGGCTTCGACAATCTGAAGGGAATGCTGAACGACACCTACTACTGGAATGCGCTCGGCAACATGGTCTTTTATACCGTCGCGGTGCTCGGCGAGTACGCGATCGCGTTCGGCCTGGCGCTCTTGCTCAGTGCCGAGATCCGCGCGAGAAAATTCTTCCGCGTGGTCTTCCTGTTGCCGATGATGCTCAGCCCCGTCGCAGTGAGCTGGATGATCGGCAAATCGCTGCTGGAATATCGCTTCGGCCCGGCGGCGACGCTGGCGCGCTATCTCGGCTGGGACAACCCGGCATTCTTCGCTTCGCCCTGGATGGCGCGCTTCAGCATCCAGGCGATGGACGCCTGGGTCTCGATCCCCTTCATCATGATCATCCTGCTCGCAGGCCTGCAAGCGATGCCGAAGGAGGTGCAGGAAGCGGCCAAGGTCGACGGCGCAAATGGCTGGCAGTCGTTCTGGCACGTCACCTTCCCGATCATGCTGCCGGTCAGCATCACGGTCCTGATCATCCGTATCATCTTCAAGCTGAAGCTCGCCGACATCGTGATCAACGTGACAGCCGGCGGCCCCGGCGGCGCGACCGACACGGTGTCGAGCTTCATCTACCGCGTCTACCGCGACCGCTCGAACGTCGGATACGGCACGGCGCTCGCCATGGTCTATCTGCTGCTGATCATCGTGCTGCTGACGCTGATGTTGCGCCTTTCGAGGCGCTGGACGCAGAAGGTGGTCTAAAGCGATGAGATTAAGAAGAATCATCATCGCGCTTCAGGTTGTTGTTTTGGCATGATCTTTTCGGAAAACCGCTGCACACTTTTCCGGATCATGCTTTAGGTTCGAAACGGAGTTACACGCTTGTCCATGTCGATCGCGACATCGAAACCCGTTCCAAGACATCCCGCTGGGCCACGTGCCAAGCGCATGCTCGGCCGCACGCTGATCTACGCCGCATTGCTGCTCTGGACCTTCATCTGCCTTTTTCCGATCTACTGGACCGTCACGACCTCGTTCAAATCGGCGGTCGATGTGACGCAGGCGCACCTGATTCCCTGGGTCGATTTCCAGCCGGACTGGAAAGGCTGGCGCTCGCTCGGTCTGTCGCCCGATACGCTGTTCGGGACCTCGACCGCGCGCTCCGAATTCATGAACCGTTTCGTCAACAGCATCCTCACTTCGGTCGGCGCATCGCTGCTGGCGCTCGTGCTCGGATCGCTCGCCGCTTACGGTTTGAGCCGCTTTCGCTACAAGTTCGCCTGGATGCGCAATGACGACATCCTGTTCTTCTTCATGTCGCAGCTGATCCTGCCGCCGGTGGTGCTCGCGCTGCCGTTCCTCGTGCTCTACAAGGCCCTGGCGCTGCTCGACACGACGTTTGGCCTGATCCTGCTCTACACGCTGACTGTGCTGCCGATCGTCATCTGGATCATGCGTGACCAGTTCAACGCGATTCCGATCGAGCTCGATGAGGCCGCCTTCGTGGACGGCTTGTCGACCTGGGGCGCGTTCCTGCGCATCATCTTGCCGCTCGCGGTGCCCGGCATGGTCGCCGCGTTCATCCTCTCGCTGGTGCTGTGCTGGAACGAATATTTCTTTGCCGCTCTACTCACCAGCACCGACGCGAAGACGCTGCCGGTGATGGTGGCGAGCCAGACCGGCTCGCAGGGCATCAACTGGTGGTCGATGGCGGCACTGTCGACGGCGGCGATCGCGCCGCTCGTCGTGGTCGGCATCTTCCTCGAACGCTACATCGTCAGCGGCCTGACGACGGGCGCTGGAAAATAGCGGCTATCAACGCGCTCACGCGGGCACCGGCGCATCCGCGTCGAGCAGGCGCGCAGACTTCAGATCGGCCCAGAGCGCGCTCGGCACCTTGGTCGTAAGCGCTGCCACGTTGCGCTCGACTTCCTCTGGACTATGCGCCCCCAGCACCACGCTCGCTACCGCCGGATGGCCGAGCGCGAATTGCACGGCGGCCGTCGGCAGCGCGACGCCATGGGTCTCGCAAACGCGCTGGATCTCGGCGACCTTCGCCATGATCTCCGGCGGCGCATCCTGATAGTTGTACTTGGCGCCCTTGACCGCACCGGTGGCGAGAATGCCCGAATTGAAGACGCCGCCGAGCAGCACGGCAATTCCCTGGTCAAGCGCCAGCGGCAAGAATTCCTTCAGCGCCGGCTGCTCGAGCAGCGAATAACGCCCGGCCAGCAGCATCACGTCGAACGTGCCGGCTTTGGCAAAGCGCACACACATGTCGGCTTCGTTCACGCCGATCCCTATGCCCGCGACCACACCCTCCGCGCGGAGCTTGTCCAGCGCAACATAAGCGCCGGACATCGCCTCGCGAAACCGGTCCTCGATCGCGGCAGCACCGTGCGTCCAGACGTCGACGTCGTGGATCAGCAGCAGGTCGATCCGGTCGGTGCCGAGCCGCAGCAGCGACTGCTCAACCGACCGCATCGTGCCGTCATAGGAATAGTCGACCACGGGGCGGTGCGGCTGCCCGCCAACAAAGCCCGCCCGATTTTCCGGCTGGCGAAACGGGTCCATCCAGCGACCGACCTTGGTGCAGAGGATGACGTCCTCGCGGGCCACGCGCCGCAGCGCGGTGCCGCAGCGGTGCTCCGACAGCCCGTAGCCATAGAGCGGGGAAGTGTCGAGCAGATTGACGCCAAGCTCGAACGCCCGCTCCGCGGCGGCGATCGCCGTCTGGTCGTCAAGCCTGAGGAAAAGGTCGCCCAGCGGCGCGGTCCCGAAGCCGAGGACTGACACGTCAAGCCCAGCCCGGCCAAGGGTGCGGCGCGGTAGTACTGATTGTGAACCCATGGTGGATGTTGCTCTTTTCTGCGCGGCTTTGCGCCGGTCTCATGTTCGGTCGCGTGCAGCGTATGACTTTGTCGCCGTGTGTCAACGCGCACGAGCGCACGTCACGCGAGAATTCAACTCCGAATTCGTCGGCGTTTCCTGCGAACGCTCTGTCGTCAGCGGATCGACGACGGGCGTGGGAAAGTGGGACGGAGCGGCGAGAGCGACGATGCAACAACACATCGCTCACTCCGACCGCCTGCGCGGCCTCGCTGTGTCGAAGACGCCGGTCTCACAAGGCTTCGATTTCAAGTGGGCGCGGCCTGGAATCCGGACGCGCCAAGGGCATATTGCCCTGGGCAACGGCAAACATCTCCATGGGCTGATCGTAGCCCTTGATAGTTTGCTTGCCGATCGAGACAAGGGTGATGGCATCCCTGACTTTTTCTGCGACGGCTGTGTCGGTCAGGATTTGCGTATCTTTTGCCAGCCCGCATAGCCGAGACGCCAGGTTGACGACATTGCCGAGGGCCGTGTAGTCGAGCCGTCCCTCATAGCCGACGGTTCCGACCGTCGCCGTTCCCATTGCGATACCGACGCCGAAGCCAATCGCGTGACCGGCGGCGCACCATTTTCCGGCAATCGACTGCACCGCGACCTGCAGATCGATCGCGAGCTGAACAGCGTGGTTTGCGGGCTTGTCGCAGGCAACCGGCGCGTTGACGAGAAGCATCACACCGTCTCCGGCGAAGCGGATCAACGTGGCCTCGTGGCGAGTCGTGACAGCTCCCACTGCCGCATAGTATTCGCGCAGGACGGCCATGATGACGTCCGGTTCGGCGCGCGCGGCGAATGCCGTGAAGCCACGCAAGTCACCGAAAACCACGACGACTTCACGCCGCTGTCCTTCGAGCAGTTCGGCGGAATGTTCGACGAGTTCGGCAACTTGGGGCGCAAGAAATTGCTTCAGCCGGTCTATGCGGACGGATTTCTGCTGCGAGATCGCCAGCTCCGACGCCATCTCGTTGAAACGGACCGCCAATTGCTCCAATTCGTCACGACTGGAAATCCCAATGCGGTGGTCGAAATGTCCGGTACCGATCCGCTCGACGCCCTCCTCCAATTGCTTGATCGGACCGGACATCCGGTGGGCCCGCCAGTAGGCCAGCGCGAGCGCGATCAGCACACCGAACGCAATCAGAAGCGACGAGCGCCACAATGCCGCGCGGATCGGTGCGAATGCCTCCAGGACCGGCTGCATCGCAATCACCGTCCAGCCGATATCGGGTGCATGCACCGAGAGTGCGACGACGGGATTACCTTTGTCTCCCGAGATGACGGCACCACTACTCGTGGTGCCAACGAGCTGCTTGATCCGGCCGAAATCAACGGAACCGGCACGGCCGCGCAGGACCAGGCTGATGTCTGGATGGGCGATCAGCTGCCCGGAATCGTCGACGATCATGGCATAGCCGGTCTGACCGATCCTTATCGCGGCAATAACGTCCCAGATCAGCTTCAGGTTGACCTCGGCGATGGCAACCCCAGCGGCCGGAAGGTTTCCGGCGACCGCGATCCTCATATATGGCTCGGACTCGTGCTGATACTGGATGGGACCGTACCAGAGCTTGTTGGCGCGCGCGCCGATCACTGCGGGATCCGCGGATAGGTCGATCCCTCGGCCGGTCTTGTTTAAACGCAGCCTGGACACAAAAACGCGCTCGGTCCCGCTCTCGTCGAGCAGCGAGACGGAGACGATTGCCGGCACCTGCTGCAACAGACGCAACGCGTCGATCCTGTGCCGGTCATCGTCTCCCTGTGCCCACGGAAATTGCACGACCCAGCCCAATTGATCGCTTATTTCATCCGTGAAGGCCTCTATCCTGCCCGCCGCACCACGAGCCTCGGCCTGCAGAACCTCGCTGATATGGCGGCGCTGGTCGCGATAGCCGAACGATGCTTCGATCACCGCCCCAAGGATGAGAGGCACGACGGCTGCCACGAACAGGGTCGCGAAGTACTTGCAAAACAGAGAGCGGTGCGGCCGCTTCGCGTCGCCACGGACAGTCAACGAAGATTGTGCAACGAATTTTGACATAGCGATCTCAGGCAATCACCTTGTTGGCGCGAAACAGGATTGAAGATGTATCCAGCTCTACGCCAAGGTGCCGAGCCGTCTTCAGATTGATCACCAGTTCGAACTTTTCGGGCCGGATGACGGGAAGAACGGCAGGATCTTCGCCGCGCAGGATCCGGTCGGCGTAATTTGCAAGCCACCGATAGGTCGCGCGCTGGTTGGCGCCGTAACTCAAAAGTCCGCCGGCCTCGCAATACTCGGACCAGCCGAACATCGAAGGGAGCCGCTGCGCCAGCGCGAACTCCGCGAGTGTCGTCCGATCAACCATTGTCACAACATCGGGAAACACGAGGATGGCGTCGGCTTCCGAGCCAGCCGCAACCTCGAGCGCATTGTTAAGCTCGCGCGCGCCGGAGAAGGGAATATAGACCGGCAGGATGTCCAGCCCTGCGCATGTCTGTTGGGTCGCGCGCCACTCCGAGGGTTCCCCCGGATGGTCCGTGTTCGAGAGAACGGCGAGCCTGCGAATTCTGGGATAGATATCCTTGAGCAGCTCAACGCGCTTTCCCGCTAGCTCAAGCGAGAGGAACGTGCTGCCGGTGAAATTGGTGCCAGGTTGCGCCAGGCTTTTGACCACCCCCAAAGCCACCGGGTCGCCGCTGAGAGCAAACAGGATGGGGATGTCCTTGACGGTAGCCATGGCACGCGTTGCCGGGCCACTGGAAACCGCAAGGTCGACCTCACCGCGTCTCAGTTGCGAAATGATCTGGCGCAGAGCCGAAGGAGTTCCATAGTGCTTCTCGAGGGTGACGTTCTTGCCTTCGACATAACCCAGGGCGCCCAGCCCCTCGCGAAAACCGTCCAGGAACGGATCCGGTTCGGAGCCCGTGGAGATCCAGAGGATGCGATAGACCTTCCGTGCCTCTTGCGCGCGCGCAATCGCAGGACAAGCTACTGCGCCGGCGACAAGCCGAATAAAGTCCCTTCGTTTCATGGCGACCACCGCTACGACCAAGCTGTACGGAACAGGCCATCCAGTGGTCTTAATTTGCACTTGGACTTCCAAGGTCCGCCGTGGCTAGGGGACCGACAGGGGTATTGATCCCAGTTCTCTCGCGCCCTGGATGCTGAACTGCCAAAGGAGCGATCTCTGTCGTTAGTCGATAGAACCGTCCCAAGAGACTGGCCGTTCATGTATTTTTGGCTTTAGAAGCGCTTGATTTTTTCTTGAGGTCGGTATTTCCCGGAACCAACACGTCAATAAGGCTTACTCGCTCTCTCGCGTGCCTACCGGTGCACAAATGTCTCGCCGACGGTGCGAATTCACCGACGAAAATCGTTCGCATCAATGTCATGCTGCATTTCACGCCCGTTGATCATGAAGGAGAACGGCCGCACTCGTAACTCGAGGCCGGTCGGACTAACCTGCGGCCGCTCGGCCGGAATCAACCGGCCGGCGGAACCCCCACCCGGAGGAAGCGATGACACGCCAACTGTGCGATTCCGAGCAGCGCGATCCAGACACCACGCTTTCACGACGATCACTCGTCCAAGGCCTTGCGATCGCTGCAGGCGCAACGATGACGGGTGCCGGCGCCGCACTGGCGCAGAACGCGCCGGCGGCACCGCCGACGACGATCACAAATCCGCCCCGTGACTTCAGCTCGCGTGGCGCGCCGACCACCTATTTCTGGGACCCCGACATCATCGCGGTCGATCCGTCCTTCAACGACCTCGCGCAACCGAACACGGCGATCAAGCGGCTTCATACCGGACTGCTCTGGGCCGAAGGGCCGGCGTGGAACTCGCAAGGCCGCTACCTCCTGTGGAGCGACATTCCCAACAACCGGCAGATGCGCTGGAGCGAGGATGATGGTCATGTCAGCGTATTCCGCACGCCGTCCAACTACAGCAACGGCAACTCCTTCGACTTCCAGGGCCGCCAGCTCTCCTGCGAGCATCTGACCCGTCGCGTCACCCGCTACGAGCATGACGGTACCGCCACGGTGCTCGCCGACTCCTATCAGGGCAAGAAGCTGAACTCGCCGAACGACATCGTCGCGCATCCCGACGGCAGCTACTGGTTCACCGACCCCCCCTATGGCGGCCAGCTCTATGAGGGCGAGCCGGATGGTCCGGGCGGTCCGAGCAACGCCGCCGGCAAGCTCAATCCGCGGATCGGCCAGCCGGCCGGCTTCGCGCCGGGCAAGCGCGAGCTGCCGACCAATTGCTATCGCATCGACCCCAGTGGCCGCATCGACCTCGTGGTCAGCGAGGACCAGGTGCCCGATCCCAACGGTCTCTGCTTCTCGCCCGACTTCAAGAAGCTCTACGTCGTCTCGACCGGCAAGGGTCCAGGCGATACGGGCGCCGGTGGCAAGGGCGACGTGCACGTCTTCGACGTCGGCAGCGACAACAAGCTCTCCAATCAAAAGCTGTTCAGCGACTTCACGATCGACGGCGTGAAGTGCGGGCCGGACGGCGTGCGCTGTGACGTCAATGGCAATGTCTGGGCCTCCAGCAACGCCGGCCGCGCCGTCGGCTATAGCGGCGTGACGGTGTGGTCGCCGGAAGGCAAACTGCTCGGCCGCATCCGCCTGCCGGAGGTGTGCGGCAACGTGTGCTTTGGCGGCCCCAAGCGCAACCGCCTGTTCATGGCCGCGAGCCAGTCGCTCTACGCCGTGTACACAGCGACGCAAGGCGCCGGGCCGGGCTGAGACAGCGCGAGCCGGATCACGACGAGGCGCCGGCGTGCCCCGCCGGCGCCGAATTGTTTTGATAGTCGCCTTGGTGCGTGACGGGATTGCCAGGGAAAGACACCATGCGCGTTGTCATCTGCGGCGGCGGCGTGATCGGCGCCTGCGCCGCCTATTTCCTCAGCCGCCGCGGCGCCGAAGTCGTCGTCGTCGAGCGGACCGAAGTAGCCGCCGCGGCATCCGGCAAGGCCGGGGGATTCCTCGCGCTCGACTGGTGCGCCGGAACGCCGCTCGATGCGCTGGTGCGGCGCAGCTTTGCGCTCCACGCGCAACTACCGCACGAGATCACAGGCGATTGGGCCTACCGCCGCATGACCGCCTATGGCGGCTTCGTTGCCAGCGATGACGCGCAGCGTGACGCACCATCCGCGCTCGGCTGGCTGTCCAACGGCGTCGTCATCGCGCACCGGCTCGGCACGACGGATACGACGGCCATCGTTCATCCGCGCAAATTCACCTCGGCGATGATGAACGCGGCGCTCGCGCAAGGCGCCGAGCTGCGCCGGGGACGTGTCAACGGCGTCGCGCGCGATGCGGGCGGAACGACCGTGAAGGGCGTCGAGATCGATGGCGGCGTCGTCGAGGCGGATGCCGTTGTCATCGCCATGGGACCATGGTCGCTGCTGGCGACCCAATGGATGCGACTGCCCGCCGTGTACGGGCAGCGAAGTCCAAGCATCGTGTACGACACCGGCACGGACGTTCCGGCCGATGCATTATTCCTGGAGTATGAGCAAAACGGCAGCACAATATCGATCGAGGTTTTTCCGCGCGCGGACGGCAGCACCCTGATCACAGCGTTCTCTGACGTCGCGCCGCTACCGGTTGACCCCGCGGCCGTAACGCCGGATCAGGATGCGATCGATCGCCTGCAAGCGATCGCTGAACGGTTGTCACCGCTGTTTCGCAGTGAGAGGATCATTACCCGGCAGGCCTGCTTCCGTCCGGTCACGCAGGACGGCCTGCCGCTGATCGGTGGCGTGCCGAACAGCGAGGGACTCTACGTTGCGACCGGACATAATGTCTGGGGCATCCTCAATGCGCCCGCAACCGGCGAAGCGATGGCAGAATTGATGACTGAGGGCGCAACGCGCAGCGTCGATCTGATGGCGTTCGATCCCGCCCGGCTTCGACCGCTCGATCCCTCGCTGCTGCAAGCACGTTGATCGCTAGATGCTCAGGCCGGCACAGATTGGCCGGAGAAAGCGGCCTCCGCCTCATCTCGCAGCCGGTCCGGCGTCTCCAGATAGCGCGGAGAATAATGAAACGTGGTCATCCGCTTCACGCCCGCCTCGCGTGCGAGGTAGCCGGCCTGCGCCGCCGTCAGGTGACGGCGCACAGATGCGAGTTGCGCGTCGTCGCCGGCGAAGGCTGCCTCGATGAACAGGTGATCGGCGCCGCGCGCGAGCGCGACGATCTTCTCCGCGTTGGCCGGAGTGAAGGCGGCGTCGGTCACGTAGGCGACGCGCTGCCCGGGCGCGAGCTTGAGCGCGTGCCGGGTCAGCTCGCCGAGCCGGATCGTCTGGCCGCTATCGACCACGATCAACGTGTCCGGCTGCGCGCCCATCCGCACCGCGCTCTTGGCCGCATTGAGCCACGGACCGACCTGAAGGCCGAGTTCGGCGAGGCCGGCTGTCCAGACATTGACGCGCAGGGTTTCCTGCAACGCAAACCCAAGGCAGGGAATCCCGTGATCGAGGGTTGTCGCCTCGATCCGTAGATCGCCGTCCGCAAACACCAGACCCGGCGCAACGGATGGCGCTTCAATCGGCGCGCTACGAAACTGCCGCCTCGCAGAGAAGCCTACCCAGTCGCCGAGCCGGCCGTCGCAGAATTCGGCCGCGGCGACCTCGAAATCCGGCGACTCCTCGTTCAGCAGATTCCAGCTATACGAGGCCAGCTTGCCGGCGATGCCCGCGACGAGACCAGGCGGCCCGATCACGCGCAAACGGCCCGGCTGATGATGCCTGACCCGCAGCAACTGATCGAAGCCGGCAAAGTGATCCATGTGACGATGGCTGACGAAGACGTTGCTGATGCGCAGCAATTCCCGATTGGCCAGGGAAGATAGATCGCCAAGGTCGAACAACATGGCGCGCCGCCCGAACCTGAAATCGACCAGCACTCCGGGATCGGCGAATGGCTCGTTGACGAGGCGGCATTGAACGAGTTGAGCCATCAATAGGACCTTCCTGCGCAGCGCGACGTTATCCCGACGATGTCAGCCAGGCGACCGCCTTCGCGTCGATCGCTCGTTGTCGCGTCGCGGGCACACCGGCGCATGGCGGACGCGAACGCATGCCCGCCAGCGGATTCTGCATGACTGCAACGATCGTGGTGCACTCTATTTGCGCAGCGCTAGACTTTAGTCCGGCTCTCACAATCCTGAATGCAGTTTCACTTGCCGAGATTGTCGTCGCCGTTATAGTCGCGCCCAATAGCTCAAAAGAGGCTTGTTTAAGAGGAGAGAAACAGAATGAATAACATACTCCCTGGTGCATTGCGGATATTCCTCGGTGCGGCAGCATTCGGCGTGCTGATGACCGGATCAGGCGCGGCACTTGCAGCAGATCCCATCAAGATCGGTGTGATCGCGGAAGCGCAGGCGATCGCCGGCGCGTCGATCCCGCAGGCTGCGCAGCTTGCCGCCGACGAGATCAATGCCAAGGGTGGCGTAGACGGCCGCAAGATCGAGATCATCTCCTACGACAACCACTCCTCATCCGCGGACTCGGTGCGCGCATTCCAGCGCGCGGTCAACGAGGACAAGGTCAACGCCGTCATCGCAAGCTATATCAGCGAAGTGGTGCTGGCGCTGGAGCCCTGGGCTTCGCGCCTGAAGACGCCGTTCGTCACGCCGGGTGCCGCCTCCAACGAGATCAGCAAGAGCGTTCACGCCGACTACGAGAAGAACAAGTACACCTTCCACGGCTATCTGACCTCGGCTGCCCTGGCGCTCTCGGTCTGCGACGCCGCCAAGGACCTGTTGGTCGACAAGATGCACATGAAGTCGGCGGTCATCATGAGCGAGGACGCCGCCTGGACCAAGCCGCTCGACGTCGGCTACGAAGAGTGCCTGCCCAAGATCGGGCTGAAGGTGCTCGACCACATCCGCTTCTCGCCCGATACCACGGACTTCACGCCGATCTTCAACAAGATCGAGAGCGCCAAGCCCGACGTGATCATCACCGGCATCTCGCATGTCGGCGTACAGCCGACGGTGCAGTGGAAGAACCAGCAGGTGCCGATTCCAATGTTCGGCATCTCCTCGCAGGCGACCAACGAGACATTCGGCAAGGACACCAACCAGGCCGCCGAGGGCGTGCTCTACCAGGGCGTCTCCGGCCCCGGCGTGGCGGTGACACCGAAGTCGGTGCCGTTCGCGGACGGTTTCCGGAAGAAGTACGGCAACTATCCGTCCTATGCCGGCTACACCGCCTATGACGAGGTCTACTACATCGCCGACGCCGTGAAACGGGCGGGCTCGACCGATGCCGACAAGCTGGTCGACGCGCTGGAGAAGACCGATTGGGAAGGCACCATCGGCCGCGTCCAGTTCTATGGCAAGGACGATCCGTTCACCCACTCCATCAAATATGGCAAGGGCCTGATCACCGGCCTGATGCTGCAATGGCAGGACGGCAAGCAGATTGCGGTCTGGCCGAAGGACGTCGCCAAGACCGACGTCAAGTTCCCGAGTTTCATCAAGCTCACGACCAACTAGTCGGAACTGCTCCCGGGCCACCTCCCGGGAGCTTTCACATGCGGCGTACGCAGCACCTTCTCTCCAAAGAGGCAGTGAGACTGCCTCTCGTAGATCAGATTGCCAGTCATAGATGCGAGCATTCCAGATTCTGATCGATGGCTTCGCCATCAGCGCCCTCTACGCTCTCGGAGCCACCGGATTCACGCTGATCTTCGGCGTCTCCGGCGTGCTCAACCTCTCCCACGGGGCCATCATGGTGGCCGCAGCAGTGGCGGCCTGGGCCGCCGCCAGCATCCTGCATGTCGACACCTATTTCGGCGCCCTGATCGGCGTGGCCGTCGCTCTCGTCACCGCCTTCGCCACCTACTTCGCAGTGGTGAAGCCAATCCAGGATTCCCGCCGCATCCCCAATGAGGAAAAGGAGATCTTCGTACTCACCGGCACGCTGCTCTGGGGCATCATGATCCAGGAGCTGATCGCCTATTTCTTCACCAACAACGCCAAGACCGTGCTGCCGATCGTCGAGGGCGTCGTCGACATTCTCGGTGTGCGCACGCCGCGCAACGAGATCTTCACCGCGGTGGTGTGCTGCCTCGTCATCGCGCTCCTGTGGCTGCTGGTGAACCGCACCCGCACCGGCAAGGCGGTGCTGGCCGCATCGATGAATCCGCGCGGCGTCACCCTGCTCGGCCTCGAGCTCACCAACATCTACATCGTCGTGTGGGCGATCTACGGCATCCTCGCCGGGATCGCCGGCGTGCTGCTCGGGATGTTCTTGGGAGTCAGTTCCTACAGCGTCGGGCCGCTGACGGCGAGCGCGTTCTCGATCGTCGTGCTCGGCGGCCTCGGCAGCGTCTCCGGGTCGCTGATCGCGGCATTCGTGGTCGGCTATCTCGAAACCATCACGGCCTATCTGGTCTCGCCCGCCTATCGCACCATTCCGGCCCTTCTGCTTTTGGTGGTCGTCATGTACATCCGGCCCCAGGGCCTTCTGGGGAGGCGCTGAGATGTCCGGATTTTTCACCTCACGCCTGTTCTTCGTTTCGCTCGCGCTCGTCCTGATCGCAGCAACGCTGCCGCTCTACGTCTCCGGCTATGTGCTCGGGCTACTCACCGTCGCGTTCTATTTCGGCGTCTTCGCGATGGCCTGGGACCTGTTGTTCGGCTTCGCTGGCGAGGTCAACTTCGGACCGACGTTCCTAATCGGCGTCGGCGCCTACACCGCCGGCATTCTCAACAACCAGTTCGGCTGGTCGGTCTATCTCTGCATCGTGCTCGGCGCGCTCGCCTCCGTCATCGCCGGCCTCGTACTGGCGCTGCCGGCCCTCAGGGTGCGGGGTCCGTATTTCGGCCTGACGACGCTGGTTGCGGTGCTCATGCTCCAGAACTTCATCGTGGTATTCGCCGATCTCACCGGCGGCGAGATCGGGCTGACCATTCCCGATGTCATCACCATCGACGCGGGCGCCAATTACTGGATCGCGCTCGGCTTCATGACGATCTCGGCGGCGATCCTCTACGGGCTGTCGCAATCGCCGATCGGGCTCGTGCTGCAGGCAAGTGGCCAGGACCCGGTGCAGGCCGGCGCCCTCGGCTTCAACATCGTCAAGCACAAGCTGGCCGCGTTCGTCGTCAGCGCGTTTTTCTCGGGACTGTCAGGCGCGCTGCTGGTGTTCTATTTCGGCACGGCCTCGGTCGGCACCGTGGTCGACGTCGCGGTCGGCGTCAATGTCATCGTCTCGGCCGTGCTCGGCGGCCGGCGCACCGTGCTCGGCGCGGCATTAGGCGCGATCTTCCTGATCGTCGCGGGCGAGTTCTTGAGGCCGACTGGCGAGCTCGCGACCTTCATCGTCTCGGCAGTCGCGCTGCTTGTGGTGCTTTTCTTCCCCGGCGGTTTCCTCGGAGCGGCCCTGTCACGCGAGGCGCGTTCATAATGGATCAGACCGTCACCACCACATCCGTTCTCGCCGTTCGTGGCCTGACCAAGCGGTTCGGCGGTCTGACGGCCGTGAAGAATCTCAGCTTCGACCTGCGTGGCGGCGAGATTTTTGGCCTGATCGGGCCAAACGGTTCGGGCAAGTCCACCGCGATGAAGAGCGTGATGGGCATCGAGCGCCCGAGCGCGGGCGAAGTGATCTTCGAAGGCGCGAACGTCGCCGGCCTTCCCGCGCACAAGATCGCGCGCAAGGGCTTTGGCATGGTGTTCCAGCACTCGCGGCCGCTGAACCGGCAGACCGTGCTGGAGAA
Source organism: Bradyrhizobium sp. UFLA05-112 (assembly GCF_053572325.1). Classification (NCBI taxonomy): domain Bacteria; kingdom Pseudomonadati; phylum Pseudomonadota; class Alphaproteobacteria; order Hyphomicrobiales; family Nitrobacteraceae; genus Bradyrhizobium; species Bradyrhizobium sp. UFLA05-112. Next base: position 92,446 of record NZ_JBANBK010000015.1, read on the forward strand.
CATCATGGTCGCGTTGTTGCCGGACAGCCTGTTCATGCTGTTTCCGGACAAGGCGCTGGTTGAGCGGGCCAAATGGATCGCCGACCGCGTCGGACTTGGCGCCGTGATGAATCGCCGGCCGCCGACGCTGCCTTTTGCCGATCTGCGCCGGCTCGAGCTTGCCAAGGCGATCGCCCGCGACCCGAAGGTGGTGCTGGTCGACGAGCCCTTCGCCGGGCTGACGCGGGCCGAGGTCGACGTCTTCTCCAACCTGATCCGCAGCTTTCGCGCTGAAGGCCGCGCGGTGATGCTGGTGGATCACAACGTCAAGGGCGTCGCCGCGCTCGTCGACCGCGTGCTCGCGATGTATCTCGGCGAGGAGATCGTCACCGGCAAGGCCGACGAGGTGATGAAGAACGAGACCGTGCGGCGGGTCTATCTCGGCGGCGCCATCGAGACCCATGCGCGGCCCGAGACCACCTTCAAGGACAAGGTGCCGCTGCTGCAGGTGGAAAACGTCAGCGTTCATTATGGCAAGGCGCAGGCGCTGGAGAACGTCTCGATCCACGTCCACGAGGGCGAGTTCGTCTCCATCGTCGGCCTGAACGGCGCCGGCAAGACCACGCTGTTCAACACAATCTCCGGCTTCCTGCCCTATGACGGCGAGATCCTGCGCAGCGGGGAAAAGCTGCGTGGCACGAGCGCGGCAAAAATCGCGCGCAGCGGGCTCGTGCAGTGCCCGGAATCGCGCGAGCTATTCGGCGAGATGACGGTGCGGGAAAACCTCGATCTCGGCGGCCAGCATCTCACCGACGAGGCTCGCGCGGCGCAGCTTGCGTGGCTTTTCGAGCTGTTCCCGATTCTGAAAGAACGCCAGGGCCAGTTGGCGCAGACGCTCTCCGGCGGCGAGCAGCAGATGCTCGCGATCGGCCGCGCGCTGATGATGCAGCCGCAAATCCTGATCCTGGACGAGCCGACCCTGGGGCTCGCGCCCGTCATCCTCGAGCAATTGTCCAAGGCACTGGAGAAGCTGCGGCAGACCACGTCGATCACCGTGCTGCTCGGCGAGCAGAACGTGACCTTCGCCCTTCCCCACGCCGACCGCGTCTATGTGCTCGAGCATGCGCGGATTGTCTGGGAAGGAGATCCTGGACGGTTCGCGGCGGAAGCCGGCGCCGGATATCTGTGACGATTGCCATAACGGTAACAAGCAAAGGGAGACGACCATGCGACTACCGACGTGTCCGAGCAATGCCCTCCTTCTCGCTTCTGCGCTGGCGCTGTGCCTCGCAGCGCCCGCTTATGCGCAGTCCAATGATCCCATCAAGATCGGCGTCATCGCCGAGGTACAGTCGATCGCGGGTGCGGCGACGCCGGGCGGCGCGCAGATCGCCGCTGACGAGATAAATGCCAAGGGCGGTGTGCTCGGCCGCAAGATCGAGATCGTCACCTACGACAACAAGAGCTCTTCGGCCGATTCCGTCCGCGCGTTCCAGCGTGCGGTGAGCGAGGACAAGGTTTCCGCGGTGATCGCAAGCTATATCAGCGAGGTCGTGCTGGCGCTCGAGCCGTGGGCGGCACGGCTGAAGATGCCGTTGATCACGCCGGGCGCTGCGTCGAACGAGATCACCAAGGCGATCCATAATGACTACGACAAGAACAAATATACATTCCACGGCTACCTGACCTCTGCCGCGCAGGCGCAGCTCGTCTGTGATGCCGCAAAGGATCTGCTCGTCGACCAGCTCAAGTTCAAGACGGTCGCGATCATGAGCGAGGATGCTGCCTGGACCAAGCCGCTCGACGTCGGTTACGAAGCCTGTCTGCCCAAGGCCGGCCTGAAGGTCGTCGAGCATGTACGCTTCTCGCCTGACACCACCGACTTCACGCCGATCTTCAACAACATGGAGAGCAAGAAGCCGGACGTGATCGTGACCGGCATCTCGCATGTCGGCGTGCAGCCGACGGTGCAGTGGAAGAACCAGCAGGTGCCGATCCCGATGTTCGGCATCAGCGCGCAGGCCTTGAGCCCGACCTTCTGGAATGACACCAACGGCGCGGCCGACGGCGTGCCATCGCTGGCGGTCGCAACGCCCGACGTCGCGGTGACGCCGAGGACGAAACCGTTCGCGGCGGCCTTCAAGGCCAAGTTCGGCACGCCGCCGGCCTATACCGGCTATACCGCCTATGACGAGGTCTACATCATCACGGATGCAATCAAGCGCGCCGGCTCGACCGATCCGGACAAGATGGTTGCCGAGCTGGAGAAGACCGACTTCGAGGGCACGATCGGTCGCATCCAGTTCTATGGCAAGAGCGACGAGTTCACCCACGGCATCAAGTCGGGCCCCGGTGCGGTGACCGGCCTGGTCTTCCAGTGGCAGGACGGCAAGCAGATCACGGTCTGGCCGCAGAAGATCGCGGAAGGGAAGCTCAAGTTTCCCAACTTCGTGAAACTGTCGCAGTAACGGCTGTACCCACTCAAACACGTCATGCCCGGGCTCGTCCCGGGCATTTGCATTCTTTTCTCAGCACGTTGCTCCGATGAAGCGCCACTTGCAAATTTCGCAGGGTCGATCAGAGTGACCGTCAACAGCACGCAGGCGTCTCAGAACCTGCGGCGCGCAGTGCGCTATGGCTAGGGGACGCGCCCGACGACTAGGCGCGTCCCAAGTTATCATCGCGGAGGACCCATGCTCCCCTATGTCACCCACGACCCGCGGTTCGAGCGGCTCGTCATCGGTCATGTCAATATCGAAAAGCTTTTCACTGGCTGCCGCTGGGCCGAAGGCCCAGCCTATTTCCCGGCCGGTCGCTACCTCGTCTGGTCCGACATTCCCAACAACCGGATGATGCGGTTTGACGAGACCGATGCATCGGTGTCGGTGTTCCGCTCGCCCAGCTTCAACTCCAACGGCAATACGACCGATCGCCAGGGACGGCTGGTCAGCTGCGAGCATTTCATGAGGCGCGTCACCCGCACCGAGCACGACGGCTCGGTCACCGTGCTGGCCGACCAGTTCGATGGCCGCCGGCTCAACTCGCCCAACGACGTCGTGGTCAAGTCCGACGACTCGATCTGGTTCTCCGATCCGACCTACGGCATCGACAGCGACTACGAGGGGCAGCAGAGCCCGTCCGAGATCGGCGCCAGCAACGTCTACCGGATCGACGGCAGCACCGGCGCCATCACGCGCGTCGTGTCCGACCGGGTGCAACCCAACGGACTGGCCTTCTCGCCCGACGAGACGCGGCTCTACGTCGCCGACACCGGCGCCACGCATGTCCCCGGGCTGCCCGCGACGATCTGGTCCTACAAGGTGGAGGGACAGCAGACGTCCGGAGACGCCACACTGTTCGCCACCTGTCAGGAGGGTCTCTACGACGGCTTCCGCTGCGACATCCACGGCAATATCTGGACGTCGGCAGGCCGCAGCGTGTTCTGTTACGCGCCTGATGGCACGCATATCGGCACGGTTCCGGTCGGTGAAATCGTCGCCAACGTGTGCTTCGGCGGCCCGCGCCGCAACCGGCTCTACATCTGCGGCCAGACTTCGCTCTACTCGATCTATCTCAACACGCGCGCGGCAGTTTAGGGAGTGCCGCGAAGCTCGGCGCAACCACACAAAAAAATATCGAAAACAACCCCATGCAAAGTAGCCGGTGGCGAACGGCGTGATGATTTACGATTTTGCGAAATCATTTGACACGTCGGGCAAAGGGGCATGATGCCATCATCGGGCCGTGGGATCAGACGTAGCTTGGGGTTGCAGGGAGAAGGCTGTTCTCCTCGCTGTTCAGGCTGTCCGCGACGGCTTGTGGCCGCCATTCGCGCGAGCGGTGTTACACGGCTACTCGCGCTGCATAGTGCGAGGCATCGTGTCTGCCGGCTTGATGCGCGTCGGCGTGCGGAGCGCTCGCGCGCTCTTTGATGTGGTCCGCAACAAACTCTGCATCTCGTCCGACGCCGACAAACCGGCCCGAGCCCCAGGTGTGGAGCCATGGCAATCCGATGACATAGGCGCCGTCGACCGACGTGATGCCTCGCTTGTGGGTTGGATAACCGGTGCCATCGAACATCGGCAGGTCGACCCACGACCAATCGGACCGGAAGCCGGTCGTCCAGATGATGCTGGTGATGCCGCTCTCTGCGAGATCGAGCTCCGTCGGCGCCGCAATGGGAGACCACACGGGTTCATAGTGAGGCGTCACAGGCGCCGCGATTTTATTCTTGGCGATGTGTTCGTCGATCAGTCGGCAGATGCCATTGTACACCCGATCGGCATTGTCGAGATTGGCCTGAAGATCATCGCCAAGCTGCAAGGATGTCCCGTGGCCGTCCCCGAGACGACCGTAGAGCTTCATACCCTCGAGGGCGAATTTGCGCAGGTCGATGTCGCGGCCCCCGTCCCGTCCGGTCAAATAGTGGTTGGCGTTCTTGCGAACCCCGTCTTTGAGCGAATGCTGATCGACCGGCAGGTTATACTGGCCGAGATCGTCAAGCCAGTCGACCGCATCGCGGCCGCGATAGAAGCGCGGGCATCGCGGCGCGCTGCCGACGGCCAGATGCACCTTGCGGCCGCCCAGATGCAGGTCTTCGGCGATCTGACAGCCCGATTGCCCGCTTCCCACCACGAGGATCTCGCCCGGTGGCAACTGAACCGGTTTGCGGTAGGCCGATGAATGGATCTGCGTGATAGCTGGATCGAGGCGCTGCGCAAACGGCGGCACTTTCGGGATGTGATAGCCGCTGACGGCCAGCACGACGTGGTCAGCGGCGATCTCGCCGGCGTTCGTCTCGAGCCTGAATCCGCGACCTGCCTGCCTCAGCCGCGTGACGGCGACACCTTCGCGGATCGGCGCACCGATGTGTTTCGCAAAATCCTCGATATAGGAGACGATCTCGTCGCGCAGCATGAAACCGTGCGGATCCTTGCCGGTGTAAGGAAAGCCGGGAAGCTGGCACTGCCAGTTCGGCGTCACGAGGCAGAACGCGTCCCAGCGCTGCGTCTTCCAGGAATGGGCGATGGTGTTCTTCTCCAACACGACATGCCCGATGCCGTGCTTCTTGAGCTGCGCGCTCATCGCAAGGCCGGCCTGGCCGCCGCCGATCACGACGACCGGATAGTGAGTATGAAGGTCAGACATGATCAGCTCCTGCTATTCTTCGAACGAGACGATGGTGACGGACGCTCCGGGCGTGGCCTCGAACCGGGTTGCCATTGCTTCGATGTGGGCCAGCTGCCCGAGCGCGCGCGAGCAGAGAAAGCCGTACCTCTCGCGGACGCGCTCAGCCGCGATGGTCAGCGCGGTGCGGCTGCGCTCGCGGAATTCGGCGAGCGTATAGGTCGCGCCCGGGACGAAATGATCCTTGATGACGAGCGAGGGCGAATAGCAGGCCTCAATTCGCGCATCGGGCCAACGCACGTTGAAGTGCATCTCAGGCATAGTGCACCTCGCACATGTCCTGATAGGTCGGCACGTGAGCCTTGGCGGTACGGCTCCAGTCATGACGCCGGACGAGTCTGGTGCCGTTCGCGATCAGACGCGAGCGAAGGGGGTCCGTGAGCGCACTGAGGACAGCGTCCGCGATCGAGCCCGCGTGATGCGGATCGCACCAGGCGACGTCGTCGGGGCCAAGATATTCCGTGAATGGCTCAATGTGCGACACCACCGCCGGCACGCCGCTGGCCATCGCTTCCAGCACCGCCAGGCCAAAGCCTTCGCGCAAGGACGGAAACACCAACGCATCGGCAAGGCGATAGAGCGACGGCATTTCGGCATCCATCAAGGGGCCGGTCTCGATCACGGCGTCCGCCGGCAATCCGGCATCCCGCAGCCGTGACTTGAACTGTTGCCGGTAGAGGCCATGGTCGAGAAGCGAAGCGCCGCCCGCGATGACGACCTGCGCGGACCGGTGCACGGCGTGCACCTGCCGGAAGGCATCGAGAATGCCGAGCGTATTCTTGCGCTGCTCGACGCCGCCGATCGAGAGCAGGATCGGGGCTCCGCGAAGGCCGAGCCGGGCGCGCAGCACCTCGTCGGCGGATGCCGACGCGGCCGAATAGCACACCGTGTCGACACCGTTGCCGACCAGCGTCGCCGTACGGGACATCTCTGTCTTCAGTTGCTCCTGCCAAAATCGGCTGACGACGAACAGGCCGTCGGCGCGGACGATCGAGCGACGGTCGAGCTCGCAGAGCCGTTCGTCCCCGAACGCATCGATGTGATGGACCGTACGCACATAGCGCCGGATCAGGCCGCGCTGCTTCAGCGTCGCGAGCGCATTGCCGGAGATGCCGTCCTGGGCGTGGAAGACGTCATACTGCCGATGCGCCAAATCCTCGAAATGCCTGACATAGTCCGCAATGCGCGTTTCGACCATCGCAACGACGTCGCCCGAGACGGGCGATGCAGGCACTGAGCACGTCGAGGCGACGGTGCGGCGGAAGAAGCCTCTGCCTGTGGGGTCGGGTGCGTGCACGACCGGCCTATGGCCGAGCTGCGCCAGAGCGTCCGCAAGCGCGAGCGCGTGGACCACGCCACCCCGTGGATTGATCGAGTGCGTGAGGATCGCGATGCGAAGCTGGGACGAACCGCCACTCATGCCACGCTCCGTTGCGGGCTGCTCTGGCGAGGCGCACAGCCGATCAGCGGCTGCTCCGAAAAATCCCAGACCGTTGCGCGGCCGGAAGCCGTGTGAATGTCGACGGTCGCTCCAGCAGCAACCTCCCCGATGTCCGCTGCCGCGATGCCGCGTCGCTGAAAGCGCGAGATCGTCTCATCGACGTATTCGGGCTTCACCGACAGGAGATAGCCGAAGCTGGGGAACGTCAGCAGCCAGCGTTCGAGCGGTGCACCGGCGGGAATCGGAATCGCATCAACATCCAGCGTGATGGCGACCTGCGAGCACTCGGCGAGCATCGCCGCGGTCCCGACGATACCGCCCTGGCTGATGTCCTTGGCGGCGAGCGCGAGCCCGGACTCGGCGATGGACGGAAGGATTTCCAGATCGCCGCGGAGCCGCTCCGCGGGCGCGTCGGTCGCAGCTTCCCAATTCGCGAATGGCTCGCGATAACGGCCGCGCAGATCGATCGCCGCGATGAGCTTGTCACCGGCCCGAGCGTCGAAGCTGGTGAGAACCCTTTTGGCACGGCCGAGAATTGCGACGGCAAACTGACTTTGGCTGCTGCGCACATTGGTGTGCCCGCCGATGACGGGTACGCCAAAGGTTTTTGCGGCGGCCTTCAATCCTTCGAGAATGGGCGCTGCCTTGTCCGCACCATTGGACCAGATCGCGTTGACGATCGCGGTCGGCCGTCCGCCCATCGCGGCGACGTCGGAAATGTTGACCATGGCGCCGCACCAGCCGGCGAACCAGGGATCGGCGGCAACGAATTCGTTCATGAAGCCTTCGATGGCGAACAGAGTGTAGCCGTCGCCATCCGGGATGGCCGCACAGTCATCACCCACCGCGATGGCGTCGCTGCCCGACAGATCGAGCGCGGCCGCGACGGCCGCAATGTCGGCCTTCGCCGCGATGCCGCGACTTCGGCGGAGCCTTTCGGCAAGACTTTTGAGTGCGGCATCCGTCAGCATGATCAGGCCGCCAGTCTTGCAAGCGACAGGAAGCCGGTCTCGGGCGTCCGGAACGGCGGATAGTGATCGAGGTCGGCTTCCATCCGATGGTGCGGCCGGCCATGGAGCTCGAATTCGCCCAGCGAATGCCAGTGCATGTGCTGGAACAAAAGCGCGTTCTGGCTCTGCACATTCGCAAGGAAGCGCCGGCAGCCACGCGCGTGCGCAGAGGAGACGGCGAGCCGGATCAGGCCAGCCCCGACGGCACTGAGCCGGCGATAGTTCTTTTCGACGGCAAGCCGGGAGCCCCACCAGACATCCGCTTCGTGTTCGTCGGCGTGAATGCGCACGGTGCCGACGACATCATCCTCGACCACACCAAGCAGTGACACGGCGACGAGCGGAATGGCGACGTCGTCGACCGGGTCGCGATCATCGCCTGAAAAGACGTGCTGCTCTTCGCAGAAGACCTTGCGCCGCAAAGCGGTAGCGGCAGCGAGCTCCCAGGTTTCGGTTACGAACTTGACCTGGAATTCGGGTGCGATGAACGGTTTGAACGGCTCGAATATCATGCGCTTGCTCCGCGCTCATAGGTTGATAGTGCCGAGCAGGCTCCGCATTTGCCGCAGCCTGCCTTGATGTCGATTGCGCGCAAACCGCCCACGCGCAGCATTTCGGCGAGCGGGCGCAGGATCTCGTGCATGAACGCCGGAGACGGCGTCGGATGGCTCTCCAGCGGCGTGCCGGCGATCGGCACGAACGGGACGACGAAGGGATAGACGCCGATATCGATGAGCCGGCGCGATAGCGCGAGAATTTCAGAAGGCTCATCGCCAAGCCCGGCGAGGATGTAGGTCGAGACCTGGCCGCGCCCGAAGACCGGGACGGCAGCAGCGAAAGCGTCCATATAGGCCTCGATCGACACCTGCGCCTTGCCCGGCATGATCCTCTGGCGCACGTCAGGCCCGATGACTTCCAGATGCATGCCGAGCGCGTCGACGCCTGCATCCTTCATGCGCTGGAACCAGGCGATATCATCCGGCGGCTCGCATTGCGCCTGGATCGGCAGGTCAACGGCGGCTTTTATGGCCTGCGCACTTTCCGCAAGGATGCCGGCGCCGCGGTCGGACGTATGTGGCGTACCCGTCGTCATGACCATGTGGCGAACACCGTCGAGCTCGACAGCCACCTTTGCGACTTCTGCAAGCTGCGCCGGTGTCTTGCGCTCGACCGTGCGTCCCGCCGCGAGCGACTGGCCGATGGCGCAGAACTGGCAGGTCTTGGTGCGACTCTGGTAACGAATGCAGGTTTGCAGCACGGTCGTGGCGAGCACGTCGCGCCCGTGCAGCGTCGCGATCTTCCAGAAGGGAATGCCGTCCTCGGTCACGCGGTCGTAGAATTTTGGCCGCAGCGGAAACGAGACGTCTGCGAGCGCCACGCCGTCGCGCGAGATGCGGCTGCGCCCGGCCTCGTCCGGCCGCTCGACGAGATAGGGACTCTCGAAGGCCGGCGCATTGTGGACCGGAATCATCACGGTCGCGCCGTCGATCGTGAACGGCGTATGGTCCGACGGCCCGGCACCGCCGCGGCGGCCGGTGGCCCCGGTCTTGGGATCAGCGAGCCGGACTCCGAAGGACTGCAATTCGTTGATCAGCTGCTCGGTCGGGATCGCCTTGGGTTGCGGCATCTGCGGTCTCATCTGATTGGTCTCCCGGAATGGGCATGAGGCGGTTCGGGTGAAGGCCGTGCATGGGGCGCGCGGGGCGGTCGTTCAGCACCAGCGACAAAAGCTCCGGCCGGGCGTAGTGCCCGACCGAGTCCATCATCCGTTTGCGCTTGGTGATCAGCGCGAGATCGAGATCGGCGACGAGGATCCCCTCGCCGCTGGTTAGCGGCGGCACCAGATGATTGCCTTCCGGCGATACGATCGCGGTCATGCAGCCGCCGCGGAGGCCTTTGCGCAGGCCTTCCTCGGGCGAGATTTTCGCAATCTGCTCCTCGGTCAGCCATCCGGTGGCGTTGACGACGAAGCATCCGCTTTCCAGCGCGTGATGCCGGATTGTCACCTCGATCTGGTCGGCAAAGACCTGACCGACCAGCGATCCCGGAAACTGCGCGGCGTGGATTTCTTCATGCTGGGCCATCAGCGCGTAGCGGGCCAGCGGATTATAGTGCTCCCAGCAGGCCAGCGCGCCGACACGGCCAACCGCAGTCTCGATCACCTTCAACCCCGCGCCATCGCCCTGCCCCCAGATCATGCGCTCGTGGAACGTCGGGGTGATCTTGCGGCGCTTGAGCAGCAGGGCGCCGTTCGCATCGAACACGAGCTGGGTGTTGTAGAGCGAACCGTGATCGCGCTCGTTGACGCCGAGCACCACCACCATGCCGTGACGCCTGGCCGCCTGTCCCACCGCATCCGTGACGGGACCGGGCACGACGACGGCGTTGTCGTAGAGCTGGATATGCTCGGCGCCGCTCAGGACCGGCGGACGAACGAAGGAGAAATACGGGTACCAGGGAACGAACGTCTCCGGAAAAACGGCGAACTCGACTCCTTTGCCGGCGGCCTCTGCGATGGCGGCCAGAATCCGGTCAACCGTTCCGGTCGGCGTGTCCAGATCCGGCGCGATCTGAATCGCGCCAGCTCGGACCGTACGTTTCGCTGTCACTGTGCTTCCTCCCTCGTCCGTCGTGTGGGCCAACCGAGGTCAGACGGTCCAGGTGTGGATCATGAACGCGTCGTCCCTGCGATGAAGCAGGATGAGATCGAGCACATCGAGCGGATTGATCGGACGGATGCCGGGAATGAGCGACGGCTCGCCATGGCCGTAAAGCGCTTGCAGCGCGAACCGGCAGGCATAGACCTTGCCGCCTTCATCCATGAACTTTGCAAGCTGATTGTTGAAGTTCTGCGCGCCGGGAAACGCTTCGTCACCGATCTTCGGGAAGCCACGCTGAATGCCGAGCGTGACGCCGGGACCATAAAGCAGAACCGAGGTCTCGAAGCCCTTCCGCTTCAGGCGCAGCGCCTGGAGAATGTTGACGAGACCGATGGAGCCCTCGAACGCGACGGTGTGGAAGGTGACCAGCGCCTTCTCACCCGGCTTTGCTTTGATGTCCTCGAAAACCTTCTCTTCGTAATCGACAAGAAAGTCGCCCTTCTGTCGCGCGGGCATGTTCACTGCTGGCATAGACACCTCCTGTTCACGTCCGGGCCTCCCGGATCGAGATCAGGTTTTTGCAATCAATGTGCCAAGCGACGTTCTGCATTACAAATCATCACAACATACAATTTGCATCCAATTATGCAGTCATGGTTGACTGGAGACCTGACTGGATTTGGATATGCCTCCACTGCGCGTGAAAAAACTGCCTGAAAAATGCTGTGCAGCGCGCTTGATCGTTGTGCAATCCATTCCGCGGAGCGGAGACCTCAGGCGATGCGGAGGTGCGACGCAATTGCGTTGAAACTTGCAACAATATACAGTCAATTCTACTGACGTAATCTCCTGGGACTGAACGCAATGGCCGATTGGCGACCCGATCTATCGAACAGCGACAAGCCTCGCTATCTCGCAATCGCAGACGCAATCGCCGATGATATTGCCGCCGGACGGCTTGTGATCGGTGACCGTTTGCCGCCGCAACGAAAATTGGCGAAGCGCCTCGATGTTGATTTCACCACCGTTGCGCGCGGCTATGTCGAAGCCCAGAAGCGCGGGCTGATCGAATCGAAGGTCGGACAGGGAACCTTCGTTCGCGACAAGCCGCGACCGCGGCGCTCGGCGGCGACGAGCTTCCCGCCCCGTCCGGTCGACCTGTCGATGAACCTGCCCCCCGAGCCCGATGATCCCGAATTGATCGAGCGCATGCAGGCCGGCGCCGAATATGTGCTGCGCGACATCGTACCGCTCCTACGCTATCAGGGTTTTGGCGGCACGCAGGCCGACAAGGATGCCGCATCGAGCTGGCTCGGCCGCCGTGCGCTAGTGCCGGCACAGAGCCGCATCTTCGTCTCGCCGGGGGCGCATCCGGCGCTGCTCGGCATCCTCTCGATCCTTGCGAAAGCGGGCGAGGTGGTGCTGTGCGAGGCCATCACCTATCCCGGCATCAGGTCCATCGCCGCGCAGCTCGGCATCACCCTCGTCGGCCTGCCGATGGACGCTGACGGCATCGATCCGGAGGTGCTGACTAACGCGTGCAAGAAACTGAAGCCCAAGGCCATCTACCTCAATCCGACGCTGCAGAATCCTACGACCCTGACGATTCCTGATCCGCGGCGGCGCGAGATCGTGGCGATCGCGCGGCGATTCAAGCTGCCGATCATCGAGGATGATGCCTATGGCTTCATTCCCGAGCACGGCCACGGCCACGCGCCTTTTGCCGCGATCGCGCCCGATCTGACCTGGCACGTCGCGGGACTGGCGAAATGCATCGGAGCGGGCTTGCGAGCCGCCTACGTCGTCGTGCCCGATACGCGCTCGGCCTGGCCGTTTGCCTCTGCGCTGAGATCGGCGACCGTGATGGCATCGCCGCTGACCGTGGCGATCGCCACGCGGTGGATCGAGGACGGCACCGCGGACACGATGTTGCGCTTCATCCGCGCCGAGACCTCGGCGCGACAGAAGCTCGCCGCCGAAATCCTGCCCAAGGGGTCCTATCGTGGCGATCCCCTAAGCTTCAACCTGTGGGTTGCGCTGCCCGAACCATGGAATCGGTCGGCTTTCGTGGAGCATATGCGGCAGACCGGCATCGGTGTCGTCGCAAGCGATGCCTTCATCGTGAGCGATCCGCCTCCCGAGGCCGTGAGAATATGCATCGGCGGTCCCGCGACCCGGGCCCAGATCAGGGTCGCACTCGAGTACACCGCTCATGCGCTCGTCGAAACGCCGGCTCTGGCGTCGTCGTTTCTCTGATCCGAGACTAGCTCGTAACCCGTTCGCCGCGCCCATAGACCAGCAGCATGAAGATGATGACGAGGCCATAGATCACCTGCCGGCCGGCCTCGGGCATGTCCATGATCGAAAGCACGCTGTTGAGCAGCACGATCAGCACGACGCCGATCAGCGTGCCGAGATAGCGGCCGCGGCCGCCCAAAATGTTGGTGCCGCCGATCACCACCGCCGCGATCGCCGGCAATAGATAGGCATCGCCCATGCCCTGATAGGCTTTCGTGGAATAGCCAGCGAGCAGCACACCGGCGAGCGCAGCCGCACCGCCGCAGATGACGAAGCAGATCACGGTGACGCGGCGCGTGTCGACGCCGGCCAGGTATGCGGCCGCTTCCTTGTTGCCGATGGCATAGATGTAGCGGCCGAGCGCGGTGCGCTGGAGCATGATTGCGACCAGCACGGAAACCGCGGCCCAAACGAACAGGGCGTTGGGAATCCCGAGCGTGCGGTCGGCGGCGAGCGACCGCATCAAATCGGTGGCGGCCGTCTGCGGCGCGTAGCCGCCGGTATGGGCAACCATCAGGCCGCGCATCACCGCATTGACACCGAGCGTGAAGATCATCGAGGGCACGCGCAAGTAAGCAACGCCGATGCCGTTGACGAGCCCGACCAGAAGCCCGATCCCGAGCCCGACGGGAATGGCGAGCGGTCCGCCGATCGACGTCGCCATCATGGCGGCGGCTGCCAGCGTCCATGGCACCGACAGGTCGATCTGGGCGATCAGGATCACGATCATCATGCCGGCCGCCACGATGCCGAGGAAGGCACCGATCTGGAGCTGCTGCAACAGATAGGTCGGCGACAGCAGCGGCGCGCTGCCGAAACGGGCAAACGTATAGACGGTCCCCGCCACGAGGATGACGAGGATGAACAGCGCCGCAATCAGGATCGGGCGGTCGTCGCGCGAGAGGCTGAGAGAGGCCGACGTCATCGAAAGAGCTCCAGCGTGTTCCTGACGCGCAAGACGCCGAGCGCGCCGATGCTCACCGCCGCCAGCAGGATCAGGCCCTCGAACAGCGGTTGCAGCAGGGGCGCGATGTCGAAGATGCGAAACAAGAAGGAGATCACGCGCAGGATCATCGCCCCGAAGATCGAGCCGATCGCGCTGCCGGTGCCGCCGAGTAGCGAGGTGCCGCCGATCACGACGGAGGCGATGGAGTTGAGCGTATAGGCGCCGGCCTGCGGGATGTCGGCATTGCCCGAGGAGGTCTGGATCGCCAGGAAAAGACCGCCGCAGCCGGCGAAGAAGCCGGCGAGCGTGAAGGCCGCGATCTTGGCGCGGTCGATCGGCAGTCCTGACATGTAGGCTGCGCCTTCGGCCGAGCCGACCGCATAAACGGCGCGGCCGAGAACGGAGCGGCGGAACGGCACCCAGACGAGGAGCGCGATCAGGACGAGCAGCACGAACGGCACCGGAATCCACGCCACCGGCGCAAACCAGCTTGCGGCACCATCGTCGAAGATATGCACGGTCGCGGCGAAATCGCCGAGCGAATTGGTCAGCGCCCAGTTGAGATCCTCGTCGATCTTGCCGCCCGGCGTCGGCCGCAGGAACAGCGCGATGCCGATATAGACCGCACCGGTCGCGAGCGTGGCGATGATCGGCTGGATGCGTCCATAAACGACGACGCAGCCGTTGACGAAACCGGCCAGCGCGCCGATGGCGAGGCACACGACGATCCCGAGCAGGATGCCGCTGATGCCTCCGGGAAATGTGCCGAGGAAGAGATGCAGGCCGAAGATATCCAGATGCAGCGGCGTGCCTCCCGCCGTGCCCGTGAGCAGATAGCTCGCGAAGCATCCCACCATGGTCATGACGGCGCCGACCGAGAGATCGAGCCCCGACGCCAGCACGGGGACGGTCTGGGCCATGGCCAGCATGGCGAGCGCAAAGATCTCGTCGCCGTTCTGCACCAGCACGGCCGAGGAGAAGCCCTTGGGGTGCGCAAGGTTGTAGAGGACATAGAGGACGCAGAACAACAGGACAGCGGTGACGATGCCGACGTTCTGACGGGCGCGGATGGCAACATCGTCAAGCATGGACGGCCCCAGTGCCAGCCGGCGCTGCGGCGTCGATGTTCAACGCGCTCGCTATGATATTCGTCTCGGTGAGCTCGCTGCCCTCGAGCTCGCGCACGATACGGCCGTCATACATGATCGCCACCCTGTCGCAACAGCCGATCAGCTCGTCATAGTCGGTCGAGTAGAACAGGATGGCGGCGCCCTGGTCGGCGAGCTCGCGCATCAACCGGTAGAGCTCCTGCTTGGTGCCGACGTCGATGCCGCGGGTGGGATCGTTGAGCAGGATGATGCGCGGCTCGGTCATCAGCCACTTGGCGAGCACCACCTTCTGCTGGTTTCCGCCAGAAAGCGTCGAGACCGCATCGCCGGGCGCGCCGATCTTGATCTGGAGCCGCGCGATGGCGCGCTTGACAGCTTCGTTCTCCTTGGCACGGTCGACCAGAGGCCCGGTCGAGATTGCGTCGAGCGAGGCGACCACCAGATTGTCTGATATCGACATCGGCAGCATCAGGCCTTCGGTCTTGCGATCCTCGGGCACCAGCGCGATGCCGACCGACTTCGCAGCCGCGGGTGAGCCCGGCCGCACCTCGCGGTCTTCGACCGTGATGCGCCCGGAAATGCCGCGCAGCACGCCGAACAATGCGAGCAGCAGGGATTTCTGGCCCTGGCCGTCGAGGCCGCCGAGACCGACGATCTCGCCGGCGCCGACGCGCAGCGAGATGCGATCGAGACGACCTTCCCAGGACAGGTTGTCGAGCGCCAGCATCGGCTTCACCGAGGTACGGGCCGGCTTGGCAGGATATTGAGTCGCGATGTCGCGACCGATCATGAGCTGAACGATCTCAGCGGTCGAGCGCCTGCCCTTGTCGAAGGTTTCGATATGGCGTCCGTTGCGAAACACCGAGGCACGGTCGGCGAGCGCCTCGACCTCGTGCATGCGATGCGAGATGTAGAGAATGGCAACGCCCTCGGACTTGAGCCGCGCCAGCATCGCATAGACCTTCTCGACGTCGGCGCTGGTGAGAGCCGAGGTCGCCTCGTCCAGGATCAAAAGCTGCGGCTTCTTGCCGAGTGCCTTGGCGATCTCGACGATCTGACGGCGCGACAGCGGCAGGTCACGGACGCGCATCAAGGGGTTGACGTCCTCGCACCCGATCTCGGCCAGCAGCTCCTCGGCGCGGCGGCGCTGCGCCCGCGCGTCGATCAGGCCGAACCGGCGCGGCGGCGAGGCGATCGAGATGTTGTCCGCGACCGAGAGGTCGGGCATCAGCGACAGTTCCTGGAAGATGCAGACCACACCGGCGGCATTGGCAGCCGACGGCGTCGCGAAGCTCACGTCATGTCCGGCGAGGCGCATGCGGCCGCTGTCAGGCTGCACCACACCGGCGATGATCTTGATCAGCGTCGATTTGCCGGCGCCGTTCTCACCCAGCACGGCGTGGATCTTACCGCGTTCACAGGCGAAGTCGACGCCCTCCAGCGCCCGCACGCCGGCGTAGCGTTTGGAAATGCCGGACAGTTCGAGAAAGGCCGCTTGCGACGGGACCGCATCCGACATGGCGCGTGCTCACACAGCCGCGGCCCGGCCGAGGCCGGGCCGCAAGCAAGGCATCTCCAACTCGGTCACTGGGTGTTCTTTTCGCTTTGCGACATGATCTCCGGCGCGGTGAAATTCACGCCGCAGGGCGTGAACTGGTTCGGCGCGAAGAAGTTCGCGTTGAGCTCGGGCCAGTAGTTGGTGCCGGGCTTGAGATCCTTGTAGGTCGCGACCGGAATCGGGATCGAGATCAGTTGCGGCATGGGATTGCCCTGAAGTGCCGAGATCGCCGCCTTCATGGCGATGACGACCAGCGCCGGCGACTGACCATAGGACATGCCCTTGAGGCCATCCTTGGCGTGGTCGGCGATCTGCTTGCGAAACTCGTTCTCGCCCTCGCCCGACATCGGCACGAAGGGATGCTTGGCCGACATCATCGCCTGCACAGTACCGTCGGAGCCGCCTTGCGTGAACACGCCGTCGAAATGGCCGTGCACTGCAAGCGCGTCCGCCGTCACCTTCTGCGAGGTGCCGGTATCCCAATTGCCGACCACTTCGGTGATCTTGAAGCTGTTGCCGGGCGCTTCCATCACCTCGCGGAAGCCAATATGGCGGTCACGGTCGACCGAATTGCCGGGCAGGCCACGGACCTCCAGGATGTCGCCGGACTTCTTGCCGCTTTCATCCATGATCCATTTCGCCGACATACGGCCCATTTCCTTCTGGTCCTCGTTGACCATCATCACCTTGTCGGTGTCGAGAATGTTGTCGAAGGGGACGACCACCACGTTGTTCTTGTCGGCGAGACGGATGATGCGGTCGAAGCCGTCGGGCGCCACCGCGATGGTGACGATGCCGTCAAAGCCCTGATTGATGAAGTCCTCCATCGCGCCGAGTTGCGCTGCAACATCGGTGCCGGTCGAGACCACCTTGAATTCCTTGATGTTCTCCTTGATGCCGGGCTGTTCGGCAAAAGCCTTCGCCGTCTTCACCATCTGGATGCGCCAGGTGTTGCCGACGAAGCCGTTGACGAGGGCGATCTTGTAGGGCCCCGGCTTCTTATCCCACTGGAAGAACTTGGTCTGGCTGGACCAAGGCTTGAAACATCCTGGATCGGCGCCCGGACCGGACACGACCTTGGGACCTGCCAAAGCACTGACCGGGGATAGCAGGAGACCGGCGCAAGCCAGCCCTGCAAGACGATGCGTCCATTCCATGTCCCTTCTCCTTGAGCGTTTTGCGTTTCCAACCCTTAAAGTGGCCGACGGGCCATGCTGGGAATTGGGCTTCCCATGCAATTTGCCCGGCTAGGATGGCATGCAATCTGCGATGCGCACAAGCCGAAGGCCCATCGTCGCCCTCGGCTCGCGCCGAACAAGCCAGCAAAAATCCATCACAAAAACGGGAGGCAATGCGGCCTCGTGCAGCGCGCGTGAGGACGCACCGATAGCGGCGCAAAAAAGAATGATACTCAGGGGAAAATGCACGTGGCGCCGTCGGCCTGCTGATCGGCCATGTCCACCCGCCTCGATCTGGTCAGGCGGGGCTGCTTGACGGCCTTAAGCGAACCCGAGCGATTGCGTGCCGATCATCCCGGCGAGTACGACCTGCACAATCGCGCTGAGCTTGTAGACGAGAGCAGGACGCCCGATTCCGTCACACCCGCGGCCGAGCGAGACGCCGAGCGCAATCCAGGCCGCGCCGATCGTGACGATCTGGGCCGCCAGCAAGACGAGCCATGGCATGAGATCAAAAGCGCCGAGCTCGAGCGGCAGCAGGGTGGACGCAAAGATGATCGCCTTGGGATTGAGCAGGGTCGTGATCAGCACGCGCTGAAACGTCACCGGCGCACGGCCGCCGCTGTCATCGGTGCCGTGACGCCACAGCAGCACGGCAAGATGAATCAGATAGAGCGCGACCACGATGCGCAACATGGTGCCGAGCATCGGCACCGCGATCATCAGCGGGCCCAGCAGCGCGCGCAGTGCCAGGATCGCCAGCAGGTAACCCGCGAGTTCGGCCACCAACAGATGAAGCGAGCGCGACCAGCCAACCGACGCACCGGAGGTGGCGAGCAGCGTGTTGGTCGGGCCAGGAATTGCCAGCAGCGAGACTGTGGCAGCAACGAAGGGGACGACATCCATGGCGCCTTGTTAATTGGGCTGGCGAATGGGCACCTTGATCTCGATCATGACCGCCGGCAGGTCCGAATTGCCTAGTGCGGCGCATGTTGACTTTCCACCATCCCCTCCAAATACTCGGCAAAAACAAGCATAAAGCCGCTCAAACGACGGTTCGAAGGGAGGATAGGATGCCGACTTCACGCAGGACGCTGCTGAAGACCTCGGCGGCTGCCGCCGCCGCACTCAGCCTCGATTGGAGACGCGCCCAAGCACAAGCTGAAACTTTGCGCATCGGTGTGATCTACGATCTGACTGGCCCGTTTGCGGCGGGCGGCTCGGTTGCGTCCTCGATCGGGGCACAGATCGCGATCGACCTCGTCAACGAGAAGGGCGGGATCGGCGGCAAGACCAAGATCGTCCCTGTGGCCGCGGACTCCCAGAGCAAGCCCGACGTCGCGATCAACGAGGCCACACGCCTGATCGACCAGGAGAAGGTCGACATCCTCATCGGAGTCTATGCAAGTGCACACGCGGTGCCGCTCGCCGCAAAGGTCGAGCAGCAGAAGAAGATCCTCTGGATCACGACCGCGGTCTCGACCGCCGTGTTCAAGGACAAGAACCTGCAATACGTTTTCCGCGCGCAGATTCACTCCGACCAGTATGGCCAGGCCTTCGCGGGTTTCCTCGCCGAGCATGCAAAAGGCAAGCTCGGCATGGATCCGAAGGACGTCAAGGTCGCGCTGATCCACGAGGACGGCCCCTATGGAGTGGGCGTGGCCGCCGCCGACGAGACCTATGCCAAGGAAGCCGGGATGTCGGTGGTGCTGCGCGAGGGCTATTCGGCCTCGGCGCCGGACCTCTCGGTGCTCGTGACGAAGATCAAGCGCGCCAAGGCCGACGTGATCTCGCATGCCGGATACAATCCCGACATCACGCTGTTCCTGCGCCAGGCGCGCGAGAGCGGGCTGCGCTTCAAGATGCTGTTCGGCGCCGGAGCCGGCTACAGCCAGCTCGACAAGTTGCGCACGACGTTTGGTGCGGACATCGACAATTTTTGCAACATCGACCCGGTGCCCGCGCAGTTGCTCGATCCGTCGAAGCTCGCCCCCGGCATGGGCGATCTCATCAAGACCATGGTTTCGCGCTATCAGGCGAAGACCGGCGCGACCGACGTGCCGCCGCACTGCTCGATGGGTTTCAACCAGACCTGGGTGCTGCTCAACAACGTGCTGCCGGTGGCGAAGGAAAAATACGGCAGCTTCGAGCCCGATGCGATCCGCAAGGCCGCGCTCGACGTCGACATCCCCGCGGGCGGCACCATCCAGGGCTATGGCGTGAAATTCTTTCCGCCGGGCACGCCGCTCTCCGGCCAGAACGAGCGTTCGACACCGGTCGTGATGCAAAATGCCGGCGAGCACATCTCGGTGGTGTGGCCGACGAGCATCAGAACGCAGGACCCGGTCTTCCCGCTGCCGAAGGGTTCGACCTACGCGGCATCGTGAATTGACCGCAACGCTGCACTCGCTCGCTCGCTTGCGGAGAGGATTGGGGAGTCTCCACGGGGACGGTGACAGTTGGATTCGCGGAGAGTCCCCCTCACCCGGATCGCATCTTTCGATGCGATCCAAACCGCTCCCCGCAAGCCGGGTGAGGTGACATTGCGGCGCCGCCAGAGCATCACAACACCACCCGCCTGCCCTCCTCCGCCGCCCAGTAGCCGGCGTAGTTCACCTTGATCGTCTCATAGGCGAGCGCGAGATCCGACAGCGGCTGGCGACCGGTCGCCACGCACTCCATGAAGTCCTGGATCTCCTGCAAATAGCCGCGCGTCCATTCCTCTTCGAGGCAGACATATTGCCAGCCGGTCTTGCGGTCGACCTTTTCGGTGATGTAGACGGAGGCGAGCTTCTCCTCGCTGGTCTGGTAGCTCATCAGATGCGTGTTCGGCGTGATGTTGGCGAACAGCGAGCCGCCGCTGGTGTAGGTCTCGATCAGGTTGCGCACGCCGCCCATGATCATGTCGCCGGAAAACACCGTCGCCTTGGTGCCGTCGGAGAAGGTGATGGTGAGCGTGCCCCAGTCCTCGACATCGACCGGATTGGCCTTGAGGTAGGTGCGCTCCTCCGACCTGAGACCGGCGGTGACGTTACCGACGTCGCAGGTGACGCTCGCGACACGTATCGTCTCGCCACGCGCCTTTGCCTCGACCTGCTTCAGGTACAGCACAGCGGAAAGCGGATGGCAGCCCATGCGGATCAGCGAGCCGCCGCCGGTCATGGCCCATTGCGCGGCGTGCGCGGCATGCGAGCCGGAATGGCTCTCCTCGCCTTTCATGAACAGGATCTTGTCCTTCGTCGCCCTGATGATCTCCGCGATCTTGGTCACCGCCGGCGCGTAGACCCAGTCCTCGGCATACATGAAGAGCTTGCCGGTTTGCTGTATCGCGTCGCGCGTGGCCTCCATCTCCTCCAGCACGCGCTCGTACATCAATGCCTTCGGCACGTGCTTCCCGATCGGCGGCCTGTCGCCCTCGCGGCCGAAATAGCCGGCAAAGGGTTTTTCGCAGATCACATGCTTGCCGGCTTGCATGGCCGCAACGATCATCGTCGCGTGCAGATTGGGCGGCGTGCAGATGTCGACGACGTCGATATCGGCATCTGCAATCAGGTCGGAGAAGCGGCGATAGCTGCGCGGAATCTGGTGACGGCGGGCGAATTCGACGACGTGGTCACCGCGCGCGGCAACAGCCACAACCTCGACATCCACGCCATAGACGCGCCGCAACGCATACATGTGCAGCTCCGACACGAAGCCGCAGCCTACGAGCCCCACCCTGATCTTCGCCATTGCGCCCCCCCCCTCGGCATGTGTTTGGGCGGCATTATAGCGAGCTTGTGGGCAGACGTATGCCTATTGCACTGAGACCCGCACCACACCTGCGCTCATCATACCGAGCGCGCGAGCGGCAGGGACGGAGAGATCGACGATGCGGCCACGGATGAACGGACCGCGATCGTTGACGCGGCATTGGATAGAGCGCGCGCCATAGGACACCGTGAGCATGCTGCCGAACGGCCGCGTCCGGTGGGCACAGGTCAACTCGCCGTTCCTGGCGGCTTTTCCGTATCCGTAATATGAGGCAAGTCCGTTTTCGGCATGCGCTAGAGAAAAGGTAGCAAGACAGAACAATAAAATCGTCAGCGCTCGCACGGCACCCCTCCGGGTTGGCCCTGCCCGGCGCTGCAAACGTGAATCTGTTCCCTGAAGTTCCAGGACTACTGCCGGTGCAAGACCGACAGTGTCATCACACATTGTTACATTTTGTGAAAAACCAGCGTGCGCAGCTCGATGCTTTCGCGCGGGGGCGCATCGGCCGGCGTGGTCGGATCGACGAAGGCGGTGTGCGGCCCGAAGCGGGTTCGGCCGTTGGTCTCGGAATCATAGCACTTCAAGAGCAGCGCTTCGTCTGGCGTCATCTCCGGGAAATAGAACCAGCGATGGTTCGGATTGTACTTCACCGAATAGGTTTCACCGCGGCGGTTGGGATAGATCAGGTCGGAGGCGACGAGATCGTCGGGCGCAACGGTCGTGCCGTCGGCCATTGCGAGCGGAGAATCGCGCAAGGGACCACGGATCGGCCGCCAGAGATTGATGACCTGCACGCGGCCCTTGAGAAGCTCCTCGGCCTCTTCCGGCAGATGCTCGCGCACACGGTTGGCGCCCGAGGTGATGGTCTGGTCGACATGGACGCGCGTTGCGGGCTGGCGCGGACCTGCACCGCGGATATCGGCGGCGCCATCGATACGCTTGCGCACGGTGTGATCGAAGATGACGACGCGATCGGCCTTCAGCGTCGCGCGGAGAAAAGCTTCGACGGCGGGATAGTAGATCGTCCTCACCTCTTCGTCGTTGTAAAAATCCTTCACGCGCGTCGGATGCCGCACCAGCGCAAAGCCTTCGCGGTCGAGCGAGAAGTTGTCCGCGATCAGACGCCCGTCGAAGATCGGAACCTGATGCGGCTCAGGCAGTGAGGTGGTTTTAGGCTCGCCAGGAGGCGGATCAAACGCGTAGGTGCGGGGTTTGCCGGATGTGGGCGCGAGATAGTTGAGCTCGGCTGTGACGAAGGGAAGCGATTCGATTTTTGTTTCTTGCAGGCCCATGGCCGGTCTCCCGATGTGGTCGTCTGGTTGATTTTTGATGGGAGCTATCGTGCGGCAAGGGGCACGGAGCAAATAGCAATGCAGCTGTTACCGGGAATGCAGAACGCAGAAGGAATATTTCGACAATGGCAGCCGAGACGGAAACCTCGTTCTCACCTCACGAATGCTTGAGTATTTGTGACGTCTCGTACCCCGGATGCAGCGCATCACGCAGTGGCGCGCTGCTCAGCCGGGGCCCATGTTGCCGAGAGCGCTCCGTGCGGCGTGGGTCCCGGCTCTGCGGCGCAGCGCTGCGCGCTGCACCGCGTCCGGGACACGAGAAACAGCCTACAATCCCGCTTTCGCGATCGCGTCCGAGAAGCTGCGATCGACGATCTCCGCCGCGTCGAGCTTCTGCTTGATCAGGCCCCAGCGGAAATAGAGATCGATCGTGCCCTGCTCATCCGTGACCATGCTGTCGTCGATCGGCGTGACGCGGATTTTTGCGCGCGAGAGCCAGTTGAGCGGCACCGCGGTCGGGATGTTCATCAGTTTGCCCCAGGTCTCGGCATAGCTGTTCACGTTGTTGATCGACCAGGCGCGCGCGGCGGTGAGTCGACGGATGAAATCCGTCAGCTCGGCCCGCTTGTCGCGGATTGCCTCGGGCCGCGCGACCTGGAAGCTGAGGCCTGGCGTCAGGCCTTCGGAAGTGATGACATGACGCGACTTGAACAGCACCTCCTCCTGGCTGATATAGGGCTCCCAGGTCGACCATGCATCGACTGAGCCTTGCGTGTAGGCGATCTTCGCATCCGACGGCGCGAGGAACGTGATCTGCACGTCGGTTGCGCTCCAGCCGCGCTTCTCCAACGCCGCCAGGATGAGCTGATGGCCGATCGAGCCACGGCCGGTTGCGATCTTCTTGCCACGCAGATCGTCAAAGCTCTTGATCGGCGAGTTCTCGGGCACGAGGATTGCAAGGCTCTCGCCGGTCTGCCGGTTCGCCGCGATCGCCTTCACCGGCGCGCCGGAGGCTGCCGCGAAGGTGAAGGGCGCATCGCCGACAAGCCCGGTCTCGATCGCGCCGGCGCTCAGCGCCTCGAGCAGCGGCGCCGCCGCCGGAAACTCCTTCCACTCGATCTTGTACGGGACATCGTTGAGCTGGCCTGCCGCTTCCATCACGGCCCGCGCATTGCCCTTCTGGTCACCGACGCGCAAGGTTGTTTGCGCTGCTGCGAGGTCGAACGAACCGAACAGCAGCGCGCCGGCGAGCATCAGCCTGATCATTCCGCCGCCTCGCCGCGGGCGACCTGACGCTTGGCGATGAGCTCACGCGTAAGCGGGATCAGTTCGCGGCCGTATTCGATGGCATCGATCAGCGGATCGAAGCCGCGGATCAGGAAGTGCGAAATGCCGAGGTCGTAGTAGTCGCCGAAGGCTTCGGCGACCTGCTCGGGCGTACCGACCAGCGCTGTGGTGTTGCTGTTGGCGCCCGTCAGCTTTGCGATCTCGGTCCACAGACGCTTGTCGATGCGGCTGCCCTGGTCGGCGAGCGCGAGCAGGCGCCGTGCACCGGCGGTAGCATGACCGTCGGCCGGCTTGCGGTAACCGGTCTTGTCCTGAAGCTCGCTCGCACGCGCCAGAATCGCTTCCGCCTTTTCCCAAGCCTGCTTTTCGGTCAGGGCGATGATCGGCCGGACGGAGAGGCTGAAGCGCGGCGTCGGCCGGCCGTGCCTTACCGCCGCGTTGTGGACGCGTGAGGTGACGTCACGCACCTGCGCATAGGATTCGCCCCACAGCGCGAAGGTGTCGGCGTGCTTGCCCGCGACGTCGACGGCGGCATCGGAAGCGCCGCCGAAATAGATGCGAATTCCGCCCGGATTGTACGGCTTCACCTGCGCAAATCCGTTTTCGACCTGGTAGTGCCTGCCCTTGTAGGTGAAGGGCTTGTCACTGGTCCATTCCAGCCTCACGATGTCCAGGAATTCGCTGGTGCGGGCGTAACGCTCGTCCTTGTCGTCGAGCGTGTTGCCGTCCTGCCGCAGCTCGGTGGCATTGCCGCCGGTGATGACGTGCAGCGCGACGCGGCCGCGCGAGAGCTGATCGAGCACCGCGAACTGGCGCGCCAGCAGCGTCGGCGCGGTGAAGCCGGGACGCTGCGCGATCAGTACATTGAGGCGATTGGTGACGTTCAGCACGTGCTGGGCCACCTGAAGGGCGTCCGGGCTCGTCGAATTGAACGCGAGCAACGCGCGATCGAAACCGGCATTTTCGTGCGCCTTGGCAACCGCCTCGATATGGGTGGGGTTCAGGACCGGCCCCTCGCGGACGACGGTCTCGGACGAATTGTTGTTGCTGATGAAGCCGATGAACTCGATCGACATTGATCTCGTCTCCTGTGTGATTTTCAAAGTCCCAGCGCGGCACGGCCAAGGCCAATGCGCGTCGAATCGTCCTGCGGCGTGTGCACGCGGCCGCACAGCACGTCGCGATAGTGCCGCTCCAGCGGGTTGGTGCGGCTAAGCCCGTGATTGCCGGTGAGTGAGAGCGCATCCTCGACCACCGCGACCGCATTGTTGGTCACGGTGAGCTTGATCGCGTTGGACTCCGATGCCGACAGCTCGACACCGTCATCGAAGTCGCCGGCGAACGAATTGATCAGCCGGGCATTGACGGCGAGCCGGGCTTCGATGGCGCCGAGGACCTCCTGGGCGCGCGCCAGCGTCGCAAGCGGCGCACCGAGGCTGGAGGGCACACGCGTCTTCAGAAAGTCGATCAGCCAGTCGCGCGCGGCGCGCGCGACGCCGTCATAGATCGCGGCAATGAAGACGGTATGGGTGGTGGCCTGCGTGGCATCGAGCCCACGCCAGTCCGCAGGTCTGCGGACATCAACCTCGTAATCGAGCGGGAATACGACGTCGTCGAAGATGACGTCGTGGCTGCCGCTGGCGCGTAGCCCGTGATGGTCCCAGGTCTCGACGATGCGCGTGCCCGGCAGGCCTGCCGGCACCAGGAATTGCCCGACGCGCGGCTCCGCCTCGTCGGTCCTCGCCCAGACCAGGTACCATTTCAGGATCGGCGCGCCGGTCGAATAGATCTTGTGTCCGGACAGGCGCCAGCCGGTCTCGGTCCGTCGCGCGATCGTGGCAGGCAGGCCGCCGCGCGCGGGCGAGCCGAGCTCCGGCTCGACGCGCAGCGCGTTGACCAGCGCTACGCCCTCCACCGTCTCGCGGGCGAGCTTGCGCGACAGGCGGCCTGGCCAGGTCGGGCTGCGCGCCATCACCAGATGGTTGATGCTGTGCATCGAGAGCACCAGCGCGGTGGACGGATCTGCCTGGGCGATGATGCCGACGATCCGCGTCGCAAAGCGCACGCCTGCACCGGCACCGCCGAGCGCGGCAGGCACCGTCAGTGACAACAGGCCGGCTTCTGACAACTCCTTGAAATTCTCGAAGGGAAAGCTGGCCGCGCGGTCGTGCTCGGCGGCACGACCGGCGAAGACCGCGGCGAGGCCCTGCGCACGCTCGATGCAGTCCGGCTCGCCTTGCGCCGCGCGGCCTTTTGCGGCCGAGTTGCCCTGCGGTGTCACCATGTGGCGTCGAGCCCCAGCAGGCCGAGGATCTGGCGGCGCAGCTCCGCGAGATAGGGATCGCCGCGGTGGCGCGGATAGGGCCGGTCGACGCGGATGTCGGCCTTGACGCGCGCCGGACGCTCGCTGAACACGATGACGCGGTTGGCGAGGAACAGCGCCTCTTCCGCATCGTGCGTCACAAGGAGCGTCGTAAAGCCCTTGCGCTGCCACAGGGAGACGAGCTCGGCCTGCATGGTGATGCGGGTGAGCGAGTCGAGCTTGCCGAGCGGCTCGTCGAGGATCAGGATTTTTGGATCGTTGACGAGCGCACGCGCGAGCGCTACGCGCTGCGCCATGCCGCCGGAGAGCTGATGCGGATAGGCGTTGCGAAACTCCGACAGCCCGACGAGATCGAGTGCGGCATCGACGCGCGAACGCTGGCTCTTCAGAATGCCCTGCGCTTCGAGGCCGAGCGCAACGTTGTCCCAGACCGTGCGCCAGGGAAACAGTGTCGGATCCTGGAACACGACCACGCGCGAGGGATGCGGGTGCGTAATGCGGGTCTCATCCTCGCGCAAGGCGCCTGCCCGCGGTTTCTCGAGGCCCGCGACCAGCCGCAGCAACGTGGACTTGCCGCAGCCGGACGGACCCAGCAGCGCGACGAACTCGCCTGGCTCGACTGCGATGCTGACATCCGTGAGCACCGGAAGCTCGGTGCCGTCGATGTCAAAGGCGTGGCTCACCTGCTCTATGTCGAGCGCGGCACCGGCGGCGGGATAAGTGATGACTTCGGCCGTCGCTACCATTTCACGGTCCCCTTCTGCCACACCAGAAAGCGATCGCGGATCGCGAACAATAGCGTAATCGCGCCGGAGCAGAGCAGCGACATCACGATCAGCGCCGCATACATGTTGGCGTAGGCGGCCCAGCCCTGCGCCCATTGCAGGTACCAGCCGAGCCCCGCCTTGACGCCGATCATCTCGGCCGTGACCACCACGGCGAACGATGCGCCGAGCCCCATGAACAGGCCGACGAAGACGTGTGGCAGCGCCGCCGGGATTGCGACCTTCAGCACCAGGAACGACGGCTTGGCACCTAACGTACGTGCGACGTCGTAATAGGCGCTGCTGACGCTTGCGACGCCCGACCAGGTCAGGACCGTCACGGGAAAGCCGGTCGCAAGCGCGATCAAGAAGGTCGAGGCGCTCCAGCTCGACGGAAAGGTGAAGAAGGCGATTGGCAACCACGCGGTCGCCGGTACCGGACCAATGAACCGCAGCACAGGATGCACCCAATAACCGACCGAGCGGGACCAGCCGATCGAGACTCCGGTCAGGAAGCCGATCGTCGCGCCGATCAGATAGCCGCCGGTCAGCAGCTTGACCGAGGCGATGACACTGTCGAGCAGCTTCGGCAGATCGTCGGTATAGACCTCGATGATCGCCTGCGGCGGCGGGAAGAACGGCAACGGCAACCAGGCGAATTTTGCAGTGGCAACCTCCCACACCGACAGGAACAGGCCCAATGCCAGCAGCCACGGCGCACGCTTGCGCAAGGCACTTCCAGCCGGGCCGAGATAGTCGACGCCGACCGTTCCGAACAGGGCGAAGGCGGCAATGATGAAGGCGGCGATGCCGAGCGAATGCGTGCGCGACCAGTCGCCGACATCCTCCCACCACAGGCAGGACAGGCCGAAGGCGATCCAGGCGAGGCTCGCCGCGACGCCGGGGCCGGTTTCCTTCAACCAGCCGGAAAGCGCGACCCCGCGCGGCGCGCCGGAGGCAACGCCGTCAGACAGCGAATACGTCGACATAGATGCGCTCCGCGAATTTGGCGGTGTCGGTGCTCTGCTTGAAGACCTGCACGCTCTTCAGGTCGTCCGCATAGGCCTTGAGCTCACGCTTGAGCGCCTCGCCGACGGGATGGTGATGATGGGTGTGGTAGCGCACCATGCCTTCGATGTCGGCGAGCGTCGCAGCCTTCGGCGCATACGGCTGGAACGACTTTGCGGCCCTTTCCGGATTCTGCGACGAGAACATCGCTGCATCCAACAGCGCCTGCGTGATTGCACGAGCGACCTGCGGCTCGTCGCGCACCAGGCTGCCACGCAAGCCCAAGATGCAGCAGCTCTTGTCGCGATATTCGCCGTCGAGATTGGAGGCGACTTCCTTGTACTGACCGTCCTTGAGCCAGAGATAGCCGAGCGGATCGGATGACAGGAAAGCCTGCACCTCACCCTTCTGGACCGCAACATCCAGCAGGTTACCGGGATAGGCGCGCCAGTCGACGTCCTTGGTCGGATCGATACCGAGCTTTGCGAGCTGGATCGAGAAGAAATTCTTGTCGGGGCCGCCGAGATCACCCACGGCAACGATCTTGCCCTTGAGATCCGCAAGCTTGTCAACGCCGGAATTCGCGCGCGACAGCACGCGCATGCAGCCGCCATGGGTGCCGGCCGCGATCTTGACGTCAAAGCCCTGCTCCAGCGGCTTCAGCCAGCGCAGCGCCATGCCTAGACCGGCGTCGCTCTTGCCGGTCGCGATCGCCTCCAGGAGCTGATCGGTCGAGCCGGAATAGTTGACGAGCTCGACGTCGAGATTCTGTTTCTGGAAGAAGCCGTGCTCGATCGCCACGGGGACCGGCGCGAGGCAAACGGCGCCCGCATTCCACGACAGTTTGAGCTTGCGCGGCGCCCCGGTGAGCGCCGGTGCATCGGAGGACGTCTGGCACAGCGGGAACTCGTTGAAATCGATCGCCGGCGTGATCGCGCGCGGCGCAAAGGCCTGCGCACCGATGGCCCCGAGTGGCGCCGCGAAGGCCGCAGCGAAACCCGCCTGGAGCAAATGGCGCCGATCAAGACCCGATCCGCCGCGCTTGTTCTCGTTGCTATCCATTTGCTTCGGCCCCTCATTGCCCCAAAGCTCCGTCCCCACGCAACGCATCACGTTGCGCATGTTCCGTGCGGAGCTGCGTTAGGAGAAAAAATTTCTCGAGGCGATCCCTCGCCTCTTCACTGCGATGCGCAAATGATGCGGCGCGTTGGCCGCATCGTCAATGAAATGGAATTTCGAATGTTGCGAGCAGCACAGTCATTCTCTCCACCGACGCACGCATCGACGACGAAACGTTTTCTTCGAGTTCGGTGCGATCTGCTTGTAATCACGCACCGCTCTGGCTACCCATCGCCTGCACAATCTTCACGCATATCTGCCGTCGCGCACATCGCCTTCTCGTGAGCACCCGTTCAATGAAAGGTCCTTCTGGCGAGTGCGTGCAATTCGGTTGGCCGTTTCATTGACTGCGGCCTCTCCGCTCATAGACTTGATCATCCCACTGCATCGTCGCTCACGCCATGTGAGCCAGGAAGAACAAGAAGCATCTTATGAGCATCAACTCCGACTCCCGCGATCACTCCCTCACGCGCAGGCTTGCAGCATCGCTGATCGCCGCCGCCATTACCCTCTCGACGGCTGCCGCATCGTTCGCGGCCGACACGGTCGTGCTGCGTGTCGGCGATCAGAAGGGCGGCAATCGCTCGCTGCTCGACATCTCCGGCTACGCCAAGGATCTGCCCTACAGAATCGAATGGTCGGAATTTCCCGCGGCGGCACCAATTCTCGAAGCGCTCAACGCCGGCGCGCTCGACGTCGGCTACACCGGCGATCTCTCCTTTCTCTCGGTCTATGCCGCGGGCGCGCCGATCAAGGCGATCGGCGGCACCAAATCGGACGCGAAGACGCAGGCCATCCTCGTGCGGCAGGATTCACCGATCAGGTCGGCCGCCGACCTCAAAGGCAAGCGCCTCGCCGGCACGCGCGGCGGCTGGGGCCAGTTCCTGATCGATGCGACGCTCGAGAAGGCGCAGATCAAGCTCGACGACGCGACCTTTGCGCCGCTCGGCCCGGTCGACGCCAAGATCGCGCTCGTCGCAGGCTCGGTGGATGCGTGGGCGGTATGGGAGCCGTACATCTCGTTCGCGACACTGAAGGACAAGGCGCGCGTGATCGCCGACGGCGAAGGATTGACACCGACCATCACCTTCATCGTCGCCTCCGACAGTGCCATCGCCAGCAAGCGCGCCGCCGTGCAGGATTTCTTGCAGCGCCTCAGCAAGGCGCGACTATGGTCGCTCGATCACATCAGTGAGTATGCGAAGAACACTGCCGAGCTGACCAAATTGCCGGAGGACGTGCTGCTCAGCGCCTACACCGCGCAGCGCACCAGCCCGATCGTGATTGACGAGAACGTGGTCAAGGAGGTGCAGGAGGCCTCCGACCGCGCCACCCGTTACGGCATCCTGCCGAAGAAGCTCGACGTCAGCCAGGCCGTCGACCGCAGCTTCACGGCGGCCGCGGCAGGATCGAACTGAGGAGCCCGGAGATGAGCGGTCCGTTCTTCAAGGCCGGACCGCTTCACCTCGCGGCGATCGTGCTGGCGCACCTCGCCTGCATGGCGGCGATGGTCTGGTTCTCACTGTGAGAGCGGCTACGCTTAAGAAAAAGATGAGAAGAAGATAAGGCCCGCTTAAGGACTCGCGGGCTGCCTCGGCCCTAGCATCACCTCCGGTGACGTCCATGCCTCCTCCGCATCAATCGGAGGCCGCGTGGCGCCGTATTTCAGGAGGATTTGATCCATGACCATTTCATCACCCACACCTTCTCCCTCGCATTCGGACAACAACACTGTCTGGAACCGCTACCGGATCGCCGCCCTCTATGCTTTCCTGACGACCTGCATCTCCTCGACCAGCCCTGCCATGGCGGCGATGGAATGCGCCTCGGGCTATGTATGGCGGGTCGCCGTTCCGAGCGACCTCGTCTGCGTCACGCCGGAGTCAAGGAGCGTCGTCGCAAGCGAGAACGCAAGGGCCGCCAGCCGGCATCTACCCGGCAGCGACACATGCCAGTCGGGATATGTCTGGCGCGAGGCGTATTACGGCGACAAGGTGTGCACGACGCCTGAGCGCCGCAGCGAGGTTCACCAGGAGAACCGCGTCGCATCGCAGCGCGTCGCGCAATAGCCGCGACTGCAAGCCGCGACGGAAGGGGGCGTCAGAGCAACCGG
This sequence comes from Bradyrhizobium sp. UFLA05-112, assembly GCF_053572325.1. Lineage (NCBI taxonomy): Bacteria > Pseudomonadati > Pseudomonadota > Alphaproteobacteria > Hyphomicrobiales > Nitrobacteraceae > Bradyrhizobium > Bradyrhizobium sp. UFLA05-112. Next base: position 123,411 of record NZ_JBANBK010000015.1, read on the forward strand.
AATTCGTGTTCCGGTTGCTCGCGCGGCAGGCACGCGCTTACAATGGAATTCGCCCGGCGGTCGCCACGTTCGCAAGAGGCAGGAGACCCCGCGGGCTGGAGATCAGCGCCATGGCAGCCGATCAATATCTTCGCTACGACCCCTCTGTCGAGCAACCGAGTCCCGAAGAGGCCGACGCCGTCCGGGACATCGTCGCCTCGATCGAGCGGACCAGCGACGCCACCTTCAAGCGATTTCACCACGGCATTCGCCAGCAGCATGCCAAAGGCGTCGGCTTCCTGCGCGGCGAATTGACCGTGTACGACAATCTGCCAGCGCATTTGCGCCAGGGCCTGTTCGCAAAGCCCGCCCGTTATCCGATCATCGTACGCCTCTCCACCGCTTTCGGGCTCAAGAGCGATCGCGTTCGCGCGCCCCGCGGCATGGCGATCAAGGTGCTTGGCGTGTCCGGCGACAAGGCGCTGGTGGATGACACTTCGACCAACCAGGATTTCCTTCTCGTCAATCACCCGAGCTACATGGCCGATGCCAAGGCTTATTTGGCAGCCCAGCGCAACGTCGAGCGCAACCTGAACACTCCCGACATCGGATTCAGGATCGTGGGTTTCTTCTCCCGCATCGCCATCACGGTTTCGAACGCGACTGGCGTCTCGATTCCACTGCTTGCGAAGGCGCTTGGCGACCCCGGCAACAACATTCTCGGCGAAACCTTTCACACCGAGGGCACGCTCCGCTTCGGCGACTATATCGCGAGGATCCGGGCGGTGCCGGTCTCGGATGCCGTGCGCAAGCTCGCCGGTCAGCCCTGCCATGACGGCGACGAAATCGTGCGGGACTCGGTCACGGAGTTCTTTCGGGAGAACTTCGCGGAATATGAGCTGCGTGCGCAGCTCTGCACCGACCTGACACGCACGCCGGTCGAGGATTCTTCGATCGACTGGCCAGAGGGTGTCGCGGTACCGCAACCGCTGGGCAAGATCACCCTCCCTTCGCAGGCCACCAACAGCGCTACTCGCCGCGACTACGCCAACGACGTCCTGTCGTTCGATCCCTGGCGTTGCCTGGCCGATCATCAGCCGCTCGGCTCGATCATGCGGCTACGCAGGGATGCCTATCGCGCGTCTCGCGAGCGCCGGCATAAGCAGAACGGACCGATCCCGCCGCCCAGAGAACCGCAAGATATCAGCGAGTTTCCCGATTGACGTCAGCCTGGCGGCGGCAACTGTCCGCCGTACTGGCAATCTCGGCGCGGGCGAAGAATGACAGCGAGCGCAGCGGTTCGTCTGGCGCGAGCGAGCACGCAAGCGAATTCACGACCTTGGTCGAGCGACCTCTCCAGTTCGCTGCCTTCCGTGCCTCTCCACGGCTTGCGTAAAACTCCGCGAGCGAGGCGTAGACTCGCCAAGCCGCGTAGGGCAGCCCGGCATGGCGAACGGTCGAGACGGCCTCGGACAAGTGCCGTCTGGCGATCTCCGCATCGCCACTCAGCAGGGCAATTCTCCCCATCACCTCCTGACACAGCGCGAGGAACGGCCGATCGGGCGCCGCGCTCGTCACCTCGTGAAACCGGCTGGCTGCCGCCCTTGCCTGGTCGAGGTCGTCTGCCTCGATCCAGTACTCGCAGCAGTTCAGCAGGTACTGCGGCATGACCAGCGACTCGATCGGCACGCCGTCGACCGCCATCCGCCGCTCGACGGCATCGAGATGCTGCCGCGCCAAGGTGAGGTTGCGCATCCCGAGATGGGCACGCACCAATAAATTCCTGCCCAGGAAGAAGGTGAACGGGTTTGCCTCGAGCATCGGGCCGGTGACTTCCTCCGCATTCCGCGCCGCGGTCTCATGGTCCTGTGCCGCGGCGTGGAGCCACCCGATCGTGAGCTGACACAAGGCGCGCGCCTGCGGATTCGCGTTCCGCTCCGCGATGGCAAGCGCAGAGCGAACGCTCTGCCGCAGCGTCCCCCATTCGCCCATATAAAGCGAGGCGAACGCTTCGACGGACTCATAGAGCACGAAGAGGTAGACGTCGCCGAGCATGCGCGCGAGCCGCTTGCCCCTGCTCGTCGCATCAATGCAGGCCGGATAGTTCGACCTCAGGAACTCGAGCACCATTTCCATGGAGCAGCGCCGCAGCCGCATGCTGAGGTCCTGCGTTTCCGAGATCAGTGCCGACGCCTGCTCCGAGAACTCGGCGTCTTCGCGGCTCCAGCCGCTCAGCATCAACTTCAGATTGGCGACGTTGCCCCTAACCAGGGCAGCGAATGCAGCGTCATCGATCGCCCGGCTCTTCGCCAGTGCCTGCTCGGCGAAGGGCAGACATCGTCGCCGATCGATGTAGAGGCAGAACCTGCTGAGATCGACTAGCGCGTTCACCTCCTCCCGAACGAGGCCGTTCTCAGCTGCATGGGCCACGATCGCGCTGAGATCCTGCAGCGAGTTCAGGAAGTCGCCGCCGGCTCGCCAGGCCCAGGCGCGCTGCAGCAGCAGCTTCAGGCGCGTCGGCACCTGCACGTCCGTCGGCAGATGCGGCACGAGATCCAGGGCACGCGTGAGGTAGTTCGCAGCCTCGCGCGTGCTGAAGCGTCGCGCCGAACCCTCGGCCGCCATGGCGAGATAGCGCGTCGCCTTCGGAAAATCGCGCCCGAGCTCGAAGTGACGCGCGAGCACCGAGGCGACCTCCGCCACTTGCGATCCATAGCCGCGCTCGAGACTGACACCGAGCCGCACGTGGGTATTCACGCGTCGGGCCGGCGCCAGCCGCTGGTACAGCATCTCCTGGTACAATGCGTGCTGGAACGCGTAGCGGCCCGAGACCTCTCCGCTCGGCCATTCAATCGAGCCGGCCACGAGGATGATGCGGCCGGCACGCGCCAGCTCTTCGCACATCTGCTCCACGTCCAGCACGCTTCGATCGAGCGCGCCCGCAATGTGCAGCGCCGAGAACTCGGCCCCTGCCGCGCTCGCGACCTCGAGCAGGCTGCGCTCCTCGGCCGTGAGATGGTCGATCTGCCGCGCGATCATGCCCTGCAAATCGCGCGGCATGCTGTCATGCGAGGCCGCCTCCTCACGCTCCAGTCGCCATCCGTCGCTATTCTCGACGAGCACGCCCTGGGCAACGAGATGATCGAGGAGCGATGTCACGAACAAGGGCTGCCCCTCGGTCCGCGCGAAGATGCGCTCAACCAGCTCGCCGGCGAGTTCGGCCGAGTTGAAGCGCAGGGCGAGGTAGCGCTCGACGTCGCTGCCCGTCAGCCGATCGAGCGCGAGCTCGGTTGCATGTCCGTGGATCTGGAGATCCTGGTGGACGGTCTTGACCGGATGTCCGCCGACGGCGACTTCCATTGGCCGGTAGGTGGCGAGAACGAGGATCGCAGCCTTCCGGTCCCGCCGCGCCAGGCGCGACAGAACATCCACGGTGGCAAAGTCGCTCCAGTGCAGGTCTTCCAGGATGATGATCCAGGGCCGCTTCGCGGCGATGCTCTCCAAAAGATCGGCGAACTCGCGCAGCATGCGTTCCCGCGTCGCGCCAAAAACCTCCTGCTGGAAGGCGACGCGATCGCCTTCACCCAAGAAACCCGGCATCTGGGCGAGCCACGTCGGCGCGTGCTCGCGAATGGCGGCGAGCATTGCGGCGTCTCCCTCGCCGCGGCATCGCTCGTTGAGGGCTTCAATCAGCGGCAGGAAAGCCTCATGGGTGCCGAACAATTCGTTGCAACCGCAATGCAGCACACCGGGTCTCTCGCCCGCCATGCGATCGAGAGCCATCTGAACGAGCGTCGTCTTGCCTATTCCGGCTTCGCCGGTGATGAATACGACCTGACGCTGCCCGGCGCGAACCTTCTGTAGCGCGGTGTCGAGTGTCTCGAGCGCCGTCGTGCGTCCGACACGCCATTGCCGCCTGCGGTCGATGACGTCCTCGGACGGCTCCTCCGGCTCGGCGGCCGACGATGCCGTGGTGGTGACGGGGGCGATGAAGCGGTAGCCGCGTCGCGTGACCGTCTCGATGTAGCTGGGCGACTGCCTGTCGTCACCAAGAGCCGCACGCAGCGCATTCATGGCGACCGCGAGACTCGACTCGCTGACATGCAGATCCGACCAGACCGCGTCGAGCAGCTCTTCCTTCGTGACGAGCTCGCCCGGACGGTCGATGAGGCAGCACAGGACCTCGAAGGGCTTCGGCGCCAGCACGACGCGCTCCGGTCCGCGCCACAGCAGCGCATTGGCGCGGTCGAGCCGAAACTGACCAAAGGCGAGCTCGTCTGTCCGCACGGCCGCGACCTCCGGATGTTGTCCGAGCTTAAGAGAAAGCTCAGTCAAATGTAAGGACAGCTTAAGGACTCCAGGCGGTTCTTCGCCTTAGCGTCGCGCCTGGCGATGTCGTGGACATCACCAGAAAGCATTTCATCACGCTGTCTTTTTCGATCAGGGCAGTCGATGCCCATATTTTGGCAGGGAGTTGACCATGCCACTTCCATACCGCAGAGGTATTTTTTCAACCCGCAATTGCGAAGGCTGGTTCGTATTCGTCTACGCGATCGTCTGCGTGCTTGCCGCCGTCTATTTCTCGTCGTCGGAGCCGATCGTCATCGACGCCGGCCTTGCGATCATCGCGCGTCTGCCATGATCAGCGACGGATAGCGCCGCCGTTACCCGCTCGCGCGAGACAGCCCGAGCGCCGAGCCTCGGTCGGGCCGCCCCGTCGGAGCTGCCCTCTCGCGATCACCAATATCCGCGATAGTAGGGGCGGTGCCAGGCGCGGTAGGGCCGGTAGTAGCCATAGCTGTTGCCGTAATACGGTCGATACGGGCGGTAGTAGCGGGGATAGGAATAGTAGGGCGAATAGGCGTAGCCACCGTAATAGGCTGGCGCGTAGCCACCGCCGTAGCCATAGGGGCTGCCGTAATACGGATCGCCATAGTAGCCGTAAGGCGCGCTGCTTGCGATGGCGCCGCCGATGATTGCGCCCTGTCGCGCTGCCGAGCCCCGCCGGTTCCTCGCAGCCGGTCGCAAGCGAGGTCCGCCGCGAGGCCAACTG
>NZ_JBANBK010000016.1:0-17184 GCF_053572325.1 Bradyrhizobium sp. UFLA05-112
TCGCCTGCGACGATGTCCGTGCTGTACTGCTCTCATCCAAAGACGTACCGTGCGGATGATTTTATGACACAGTAGGATTAGGTGTCGGCTTAGGAAAACCTACACCACCTTGGCATCCCTGAGCTCGGTAATCTCGGCGGCATCGAAGCCGAACTCGGCGAGCACCTCGCTTGTCTGCTCGCCGAATTCCGGCGGCCGGGCCACCATCGTGCTCGGCGTACGCGACAGCGTGACGGGCTGGCCGACCAGGCGGATGCGACGGTTCTCCGCGTTCGGCACGTCTTGGGCGATGCCGAGATGTCTGACCTGCGCGTCGTCGAACATCTGGTCGATCGAATAGATCGGCCCGCAGGGCACGCCAGCCTCATTGAGCTCCCTGACCCAAGTCTCGGTTGATTTCGCCACCGTACGCGTCTCGATCTCGGCATTGAGCGCATCGCGATTCTTCGAGCGCGCGGGCGCCGTCGCGTAGTCCGGATTGCCGACGAGCTCGGGCGCGCCGATCGCCTGTGCGCAGCGCTCCCAGATCCGCCCGCCGGTGGTGGCGATGTTGATGTAGCCGTCGGAGGTCTTGAATACGCCGGTCGGAATGCTGGTCGGATGATTGTTGCCTGCCTGTTTGGCGACTTCCTTCTCCATCAGCCAGCGCGCGGCCTGGAAGTCGAGCATGAAGATCTGCGCCTGCAACAGCGAGGTCTGCACCCACTGGCCCTCGCCGGAGACGTCGCGCTCGAGCAGTGCGGTGAGAATGCCGATGGCACAGAACAGCCCGGCGGTGAGATCGGCGACGGGAATACCCACCCGCATCGGACCGCCGCCCGGTGCCCCCGTGATCGACATCAGCCCACCCATGCCCTGCGCGATCTGATCGAAACCCGGCCGCTTGTGGTAGGGGCCATCCTGGCCGAAGCCGGAGATGCTGCCATAGACCAGGCGCGGGTTGATCGCGCGCAGGCTCTCATAGTCGATGCCGAGCTTCTTCTTCACGTCGGGGCGGAAGTTCTCGACCACGACGTCGGCCTTGGCGGCGAGGCGCTTGAACACCTCGAGCCCCCTCGGGTCCTTCAGATTGAGCGTCATCGCCCGCTTGTTGCGATGCAGATTCTGGAAGTCCGCCCCGTGCCGCGGTCCACCCGGCTGCTCACCGCCGGCATCCTCGGTGAGGGCGTCGATCTTGATGACGTTGGCGCCCCAGTCCGCGAGCTGTCGCACGCAAGTGGGACCGGACCGAACGCGGGTCAGATCGAGCACGGTAAAGCGCGACAGGGCCTGCGAGGCATGCGGGAAGGGCATCTGGAAACGCTCCGAGAGGATGATTTGGGATCCACAATAGAGCTGAAGGATTATCCGGCAAGCCTGCTCTATGCAGACCACGGTTTCTCGAATCCATTAAGTCGGCTCGCTGACATCGTCGACGGTTACGTTCTGCAAATTCACCACTTCCAGCTCCTGAGTTGACGCTCGCGCTATGGATTCTGTCACAGCCCCAGACTAGGTTGGCGTCTGAATGCAGGGGAACGGTGGAATGGAGACCGTCCGTATAGGCGATAGGAACCTTGAGCTCGCAGGCCGCTGGCTGCGGTCACTGGGCGTAAGACGCGGCCTCGCAACGATCGCGCTGCTAATATTGTCTAGCGGTCCGATTGAAGCCCAATCGCTTGGTCAAGGTGTCTCCGCGTTCAAGCGTCAGGATTATGTCGCGGCCTCGCGCGCTTTCATTCCGCTGGCCGAGCGCGGTCACGCGGCCGCGCAGTCCTATCTCGGCTACATGTTCGAGACCGGCCGCGGCGTGCCGCAGAATTATGCGGAAGCGGCGATGTGGTACCGGCGGGCAGCCGAGCAGGGCGACAGCCTCGCACAATACTCCCTTGGGCTGCTCTATGACCGCGGGCTCGGCGTGCCGCGGAACATCATCGAAGCGTCCAAATGGCTCAACCTGTCGACCGCTGCCGCACCGCCACAGGCGCGCGACGCGCGGGCCCGGATCCGCGATGCCGTCACCACCAAGATGACGCGCGGGGAGATCGCCGAGGCCCGTCTGCGGGCCCTGGAATGGGCTCCCAGTCGCGAGCGCTAGCCGGGCCAGAGCGCCAGCTGATCGGCTAGCCAGTTTTGGCCGATCCAGCCGATCCAGATCGCCGGCGCGAAGAACAGGCCGAACGGCAGGTAAGCGGTTGCGCGCAGCGGCTTCTTCTGCAGTGCTGCGGTGGCAGCATAGGCTGCGATGGCGGATAGCGCCGCCAGTTCGATCACCACGATCACCGTGGTGAAGTCGAGCCAGCCGCCGGCGACGACGGCGAGCTTGACGTCGCCGAGCCCAAGCCCATCGCGGCCGCGCCAGCGCCGGTAGAGCAGCATCAGGAGCAGGAGCGGCAGTGCCACGACGGCAGCACGAATGCCTGCCCAGAGTACGGCGCCGGTGCCGGCCCCGGCGTCGGCCTGAAGCGCTCCAGCGCGCAGCAACGCGAGGGCGAGGCCCGCGGCCGTCAGCTCGTTGGGAATGATATAACGTCGCGCGTCGGTCGCTGCGATCGCCAGCATCAGGATGGCGAGATATGCGCCGCAGAGACCTTCGCCGCCGGGCGCGGTGAGGAGGCTCACGATCACGGCCGCGCACAGCGTCAGGCTGATGAGGAGCCTCAGGCCGCGTGGACCGTTCGCAAACCCTCCGGTCACGTCCTTCAGCGCGCCGTCTTTGGCGGGACGACCACGACCGGGTCGCTGGTGCCGACCAGACGGCTGTTCATCTTGGTTCGCATCTCCTCGGCGATGACGTGCGCGTCGACGCCGTCCTTGATGACGGTCGGCCGGATGAACAGGATCAGCTCGGTGCGGGCACGCGCGTTGGTCTGGTGCGAAAAGGCATCGCCCATGCCGGGAATCTGATCGAGGATCGGAAGGCCCTGGCGTTGCTTGTTCTCGGTCTCGCTGATCAGGCCGGCGAGCAGCACGGTCTGGCCGCTCGTCACCGCGATCGAGCTCTTGACCCGGCGCTGCGAGATCGTCGGTGTCAGCGTCGTGCTGCCGGACGCCACGCTCGAGATCTCCTGCTCGATGTCCAGTACCACGTTGCCGTTGGCGTTGGACCGCGGCAGCACGCGCAGGATGATGCCGGTGTTCTTGTAGTCGATTGTATTGACCACCGTGTTGTTCGCGGTCAGCACGGTCGCGGTGCCCGTGGAGAACGGCACCTGGTCGCCGACCTGCAAAGTCGCCGTCTGATTGTCCAGCACGACCAGCGACGGATTGGACAGCACCTTGACGTCGGTGACGTTATGCAGCGCATCGAGCACGACGCGCGGCGAGTTTTCCGAGCCAATCAGAAAATTGAAGCCGGGCAGCGCGCGCCCGAGCAGCGCGCCGGCGGCGGCGTTGACGGCGTTGGTCTGCCCTTCGATGTTACTGCCGATCGTGGCGCTGTTGCTGATGCCGGAGATGGTGTTCGAGATCGAGCCTTTCTGGCTCGCCAGGAAGAACTGCACGCCATAGTTCAGCTGATTGTTCAGAGTCACCTCGGCGATCGTCGCCTCGATCGCGATCTGGCGCTGCGGCCGGTCGATCTGCCGGATGGTCTGCTCGACGACGCGTTGGGATTCCTGGTTGGCATAGACCAGCACGGCGTTGTTGGTGACGTCGGCAGTGATCCTCACGTTTTGCAGGACGGCGCTGGCGGCCGGCTTCGAGCCGGAGCCGAGCAGCGAGCCGGAGTTGTTGTCCTGGCCTTGCGTGCTGCTGGCCGCGAGTGCCGGACGGGCGCTGAGCGAGGAGCCCGCCGGACCAGTGACCGGGGTCGCAGCCCCAGCGGCGGCCGTCGGAAGTGCACTCAGTGAGGCCACCGGATTGGTGCCAGGACCGGACGCGGACATCGAAATGCCGGAGCCCGGCGAAATCTGGCTCGACGAATTGTCGAGCGAAGAGCTGCTCGTCCCGTTCTGGCTGAAAAGCATGTCGTTCAACAGCGCGACCACGACCTTCGCGTTGCCGTAGCGAAGCGGGTAGGCCTTCATGTTCACGCCGTCGGTGTCGGAGCGATCGAGCCGCGCGATCCACACCTGCGCGCGCTTGAGATATTCCGGCTTCTGGCTGACGACGAGGATGGAGTTGAGGCGCGTGATCGGCTGGAACTTGATCATGCTCTGGCTCAGGCCGCCTTCGCCCGAATCCATGATCTTCTCCATCTCGCTGATGACCGGCTCGGGCGAGGAGTTGCGCACCGGGATGATGCCGACTGATTGGCCCCGCATCCAGTCGGCGTCGAAGGAGAGAATGGTGTCGATCGCCGCCGCGCGATCCGTGCCGCTGCCGGTGACGATCAGCGTGTTGCGCGTATTGTCGGGACGCATGGTCGACGCCTTCACGCCGAATGCGTCGAGCAGCTTGAAGATGTTCTGCGCCGAGACGTAGCGCAGCGGCACGATGCTGATGCCCTGACCAGCCTCGGCCGAAACCGAGCGATCGATGCCGCCGGGGCCTGCTTCCGGCGCGGGGATGAGGCGATAGCTCGCACCGCGATCATGCACCAGCGCAACGCCGGACATCCGCAGCGCGTTCTCCAGCACATAGAGCGCATCGGCCTTTGGAACCGGGCGCACCGAGGCCAGGGTGATGGTGCCCTGCACGCGCGGATCGATCGTGTAGCCGACGTTGAGGACGTCACCGAGGATGACCTTGGCGACGGTTGCGACCGGTGCGTTCTCGAAATTCAGATCGTAGCCGCTGCCGCCGCGATCGTCGCGCTCGGCAAGCGCTCCGCCTTCCGGCGTCGAACCGTCGCTGAGATAGATCGCAGGCCTGGAGGATTTCGTCTGCGCAACACCGCTCGCTCCCGTGTCGGCGGGTTGACGCGGCTCGAGATCGAGCGAGCGGATCTTGTCGGTGAGATCCTGCGCGCGCGGGTCCTTGGGGTTGCCCTCGATCGATTGATCGGCGGTGACGATACACGCCGTCAGCAGGAACGCAGATGACAAAAGGATGACAGTTCCAGGCAACGCTGAGCAGAGGCGCGAAAGCGGTTGGACCACTTTAAACAAAGGACGCCTACCAACAGCAGGAGTGACTGGAAACGCATCCGATCTTCATGATCAGCATGCGCAACAATTTGCGCCACGAATATGTTTTTGCTACGTAGCAAGTCAAGGGCAAACGCCTTCCGTCACGTGCGCGAGCCGTGCTTTCACTTAACAAGGCAAGCTGTGACTGCGATGCGAGATCTATCCGCAGATAGCTTCCGGCAGCATCTTCTCGAGAAACATTCATTGCCGCCACGGGCGCGCGCTCGAGTCGAGACGTCGACCAATCCGGCGTTGACGCGTCCTCTGCGTGAATTGTGGGAGGCGACCGATCTCTCTGCAGCGGAATTCGCCGACGAGGTCTCTGACTATTTTGGTCTGACCCGGCTAAGCCTTCCGCAGCTTCTGACGACGACACCGTGCCTGGACGGTTTTTCGCGCCGCTTCCTGCGCGAGTCCACAATCTTTCCGTTCCGTTCACCCAATGACGGTTATCGACTGGCGATCGCCGATCCGTCGGATGCTGCAGCCATTCGTGCTGCCGAAATCGTGTTTGGCACACCGATCGATATCGTAGTGGCTTCATATGAAGATATTACGACAGTTCTCGACCAGCGTGCGGACGCGGACGACGCGAGTGCGGATGACGCCATCAAGGGCGTGGCGCAGCAATCCGACGACGACATCGAGAGCCTGCGCGATCTCGCCAGCGGCGCGCCTGTGGTACGCGCGCTCAACGATCTCCTGGAGCGCGCCGTGGAACTGCGCGCGAGCGACATTCATATCGAGCCGTTCCGCGCCGGGCTCGTGCTTCGCCTGCGCGTCGACGGTCTCTTGCGCGCGCTGCCCTCCTCGCAGGGTATTCCACCACAGGCGCTGATCTCGCGTGTGAAGATTCTGGCTGGCCTCAACATCGCCGAGCGACGGCTGCCGCAGGACGGTGCCGCGCGCGTGCGCGTCGGCCGCTCCGAGATCGACGTCCGCGTCGCGACCATGCCGACGCAACATGGCGAGAGCGCGGTCATTCGTCTGTTGCCGCGTGATCGCGGTCTGCTCGACATGAGCAAGCTCGGTCTTTCCGCGCGCGATGAATCGGTGATGACGCGACTGCTGGCCCTGCCGCACGGCATGATCGTGGTGACTGGGCCGACCGGCAGCGGCAAGACGACGACTCTTGCCACCATGCTGTCGATCCTCAACGAGCCGACGCGCAAGATCCTCACCATCGAGGATCCCGTCGAATACGAGATTGCCGGCATCAACCAGTCGCAGGTCAAGCCGTCGGTCGGGCTGACCTTTGCCTCCGCCATGCGTGCCTTCGTCCGTCAGGACCCCGATGTGATCATGGTCGGCGAAATCCGTGATGCCGAGACCGCGCATATCGCGATTCATGCGGCGCTCACCGGCCACCTCGTGCTGACGACGCTGCACACCGAGACGGCGGCTGCCGCCGTGCCGCGTCTGATCGATCTCGGCATCGAAGGATTTTTGCTGAAGTCGACGCTGCGCGCGGTGGTGGCGCAACGGCTCGTGCGCGTGTTGTGCGACCGCTGCAAGGTGCCGCACGCGCTGACCGAGACGGATCTTGCCAGGGATCCACGCTTTGCCGTGATCGGCTTCAGGGCGGGCGAGGTCGTACACGAGGCCGGCGGTTGCGAACGCTGCGGCGGCACCGGCTATCGCGGCCGCAATGGCGTGTTCGAGATCCTGGAAATGTCTGACGACGTGCGCCGCCTGATCGGGCCACAGACCGATTCCCACTCCATCGACGCCGTCGCGATGCAGGGAGGCATGACAACGATGCTGGAGGATGCGGTCGCAAAATGCCGCGCCGGGCTGACGACCGTGCCCGAGGTCTTCCGCGTCACGACGGTCCGCTGATCCGATGCCGAACTATCGCTACCGCGCGCTCAATGCCAATGGTGAGCTGGTCTCCGGCGCCATCGCCGCGCCAGCACCCGGCGACGTCGCGCAGCGGATCGAGCGGCTCGGCCTCGTGCTGGTCGACAACGTCACGCTGGAGGACGGCAGTTCGGCCCGCGGCGCCTACAGCGTCCTCAACAAGCCCAAGGCCGCGGACATCACGATCTTCACCGCTGACCTTGGGCTGCTGCTTCGCGCGGGCGCCCGCATCAATGATGGCCTGGAACTGCTCGCGGCCGATCGCGATCTCGGACGGCTGCGGCCCGTGGTCGCCGACATCCGTTCACGCGTGCTCGCCGGGGAGAGCTTCGCCGAGGCGCTGCTCCGGCACGGCACCTTGTTCCCGCCGATCTATGTCGCGCTCGTTCGGGTGGGCGAGGCATCGGGTTCGCTCGACCAGGTGCTCGAGGTGCTGGCCAACGAGCGGACGCGAACCGAGGCCCTGAAGCGCAAGCTCAGCGATGCCATGCGCTATCCGGTCTTCGTGCTGGGCGCGGCCGCCTGCGTCCTCTTGTTCTTCCTCACCTTCGTGCTGCCGCAGTTCGCGAGCGTGTTGCAGGATTTCGGCGCCAAGGTCGATCCGATGCTCCTGGTCTTCCTGAACATGTCGACCTTCATGCATAACAACTCCGATGCCGTCCTGGCGGGACTCGCGGCGACGATCGCGGTCCTGTGGCTGGTGTTGCGGCAGGAGCGCATTCGCAGAGGGATCGCGAACACGATCACGCGGCTGCCGGCGATCCGCGGTATCGTGAGCTCGTATCGCACCGCGCTGTTCTGCCGGAACCTCGGCGTGCTGCTCGGCAGTGGCGTCAATCTGACGACCACACTGCGTATCCTCATCGACATGATGGCGACCGCGGGCCCCTCGACCGTATGGAGCGAGGCCGCCGACCGCGTCCGTCACGGCGCGAAACTGTCCGATGCACTCGCCGAGACCGACGCGCTGCCGGCAATGGCGGTGCGCATGCTCAGGCTCGGCGACGAGACCGGGCAGTTGCCGATGTTGTCCGGCCGCGTCGCCGATTTCTACGAGGCCAAGCTGCAGCGCACGCTCGATCGCGCCGTCGGCATCGCGGGCCCTGCCGCAATCATCGTGATTTCGGTGGTGGTCGGCGGTCTGATCGTGTCTGTCATGACAGCGTTGATGTCGGTCAGTCAAATTGTCGGCTAGAGCATGATCCGGACCCGAAGGGCGGCGTTAGCGCGAAGTGCGAAGCGGTTTTCCGAAAGATCATGCGCAAACAACAACTTGAAGTGCGATGATCTCATCGCGCTTCAAGCCGGATACGGAGGGGTTGAAGTGACCAGAAATTCTGTCGCGCTCGCAAAGCGCGGGCGGCGCGCGCGCCGAGGGGAGGCTGGCTTCACGCTGGTCGAGATCCTCGTCGTCATCACCATCATCGGGCTGATCATGGCGCTGGTCGGCCCGCGGGTGCTGAACTATCTCGGCGAGTCCAAGGCGAAGGCGGCCAAGATCCAGATCGAGAGTTTCTCCAGCGCGCTCGACCTCTATTACCTCGACCTCGGTCGTTATCCCTCGACCAACGAGGGTCTTGCCGCGCTGGCGCGCAGCAACAATGTGCCAGGCTGGAACGGGCCGTATTTGCGTGGCGGCGTCGTGCCGAACGACCCCTGGGGACACGGCTATGTCTACCGCGCGCCAGGCGAGCGCGCGCCCTATGACATCATCTCGCTCGGATCGGACGGTCAGGAAGGCGGCAGTGGAACGGCGGCCGACATTGCCAGCGGCGCGCGCTGAGACCGCACTCGATGCGCGCGGCTTCGCGCTGATCGAGATCCTGTGCGTGCTCGCCATCATTGGCCTGCTCGCGGCGATCATCCTGCCGGCGATCCCGCGCGCGACGACACGGGCCAAGCTGGAGAGTTATGCGGTCGCGACCGCGGCCCTATTGAAGGCCGATCGCGGCACGGCGCTGCGTCGTCAGGTCAGGGTGGCGACGCAGGTTGATGCCGAGGCTCGCGCGATCCGTTCTGGCGTCACCGGACGGGTTCTCCGCCTGCCGAACGACGTCACGGTACAGGCCATGCTGGCTGCACGCTGCGCCGACCGTGCCGGTGGGCGAACGATCGATTTCTTCCCGTCGGGTATGTCGTGCGGCGGCGTGATCGCGCTGGCACGACCCGGCATGGGCTACGAGGTGCGCGTGAACTGGCTGACCGGAGGCGTCGAGATTGTCGCGCAGAAGCTGCTATAAAGCGTTTTTCAGCGAAATGGATACCGGTTCGCGTGAAGAAAACGCGTCAAAACAAGAATCCGGAGCCCCATTCCGATTCAACCGGAACGGAAACGGCTCTAGAGGCGAAGCCGGCTTCACTTTGATCGAGGCGCTGGTTGCGCTTGCGATCATCGCGGCCGTGCTCGGTACGATCGGGACAGTCATCGCCACGACGGTGCAGGGGACCCGCTCGATCGATCAGCGCCTGGCGCTGGCCGGAACGGCGGAGACGCTGCTGGCGCAATTGCCGCCGCGTGCGCTGATCAAGCCGGGACGGCAGAGCGGGGAGCTCGCCGGCAGCCGCTGGCGCATGGACGTGGCGCCGATGAACGTGCCGGGCGGCGATCCCGCGACCGACCGTTTCGTGCCGCTGTCGGTCACGCTCAGGCTGCAGCGTGCCGACGGCAGCACGTTCCAGGTCGCCACCGTGAAGCTGGTGCCGAGGGCCGCACAATGAAGCTGCGCCGCGCATTGGCCGAGGAGGCGGGGTTCACGCTGCTCGAAGTGTTGTTGGCGACGCTGTTGATGACCGTCATCCTCGCTGCGCTTGCGACGGTCACCGCGCAGTGGCTGCCGAACTGGAATCGCGGCATCGCGCGGGTGCAACGGGCCGAGCGCGTTGCCACCGGGCTTGATCGTATCGTTGCGGATCTGTCGGTCGCCGAGCTGCTCCCGATGAATGCCGATAGCAGGACCCCGCTGTTCGAGGGTTCCGAGCTGGCGGTGACCTTCGTACGCACGGCGCTTGGTCCCAACGTGCGCCCGGGGCTCGAGAACGTGCGGCTGATCGAGAAGGCCGATGCGCAGGGGCTCGCGCTGGTGCGTGAGCGCGCTCCGTTCGCGCCGATGCCGCCCGACGGCCAGATCCGTTTCGTCGATCAGGTGGTGTTGCTGCGCGCGCCGTTCCGCGTGAGCTTCTCCTATTCCGGGCCGGATCAGGTCTGGCAGCCGACCTGGCGCGACCAGCCGCAGCTGCCCGAGCGCATTCGCGTTACCGTGCGTGACAGTTCGACCGGCCAGGTGTTGGCGGTTTCAGGCGCGGTGATGCCGCACATCACAACACCGGCCGAATGCGCGCGCGCCAAGAATCCCGCGACATGCGCCACCGCGCGTGCAAGGCCGGAGCCCGCGCAGAAACAGGAGCAGCTGTGACACTCACGGCGACCACGCGCAGCCGCCTGAGCGCGGCTGGGGAAGCAGGCGGCTTCATCGTCGTCGCGGTGCTCTGGATGCTGGCGGCGCTGGCGGCGCTCGTCCTGATCTACCTGACCTACGTGACCAACACCGCCGTCACGGTGGCTGGCAACACCGATCATGTCCAGGCCGACGCGCTGGTGAGCGCGGGCGTCGAGCTCGCCGCCTATCAGTTGACGGCAAAAGCCGAGGCGCACCCGACCAGCGGAACGTTCAATGCCCGCATCGGTGCGGGACGGGTGTCCGTCACGTTCCGTTCCGAAGCCGCGCGCATCGACCTCAATGCCGCGCCGAAAGGGCTGCTCGCTGGATTAATGATCGGGCTTGGGATCAGTGAGACGGACGCAGCGAGCTACGCCGACCGGATCCTCGCATGGCGGGCATCGACCGAAGCGGGCAACGGCGATCGGGAGAATTCCTACTACCGCACGCTTGGCTCGGCCTATCTGCCGCGGCATGCGCCGTTTCCGCATGTCGAAGAGCTCTGGCTGGTGCGCGGTATCCCGTCCGCGGTGGTCGAGCGCATGCTGCCCTTCGTCACCGTCTTCAGCAACATGCGGACCGTGAATCTTCTCGATGCCGCACCCCAGGTGCTGGCGGCGCTGCCGGGCATGACGCCAGAGGCGTTGCAGCAGCTCTTAAGGGACCGGGCTGATCCCAATGTCGATCCGCGCGCCCTGCTTGGTGTTGCCGGCTCCGATAGCGCCACGCTGGATGGCTCAAAAGCCTACCGGCTGACCGTCGCAGTCGAGTCGGCGGCGCGCCGGCGCAGCTCGGCCGAAATCGTCATTCTGCTTCTCGAGGGTACCGACGAACCCTATCGTGTATTGTCGTGGCACAACGACCTGGACGGCTCCGCCGGAAAGCCTCTGTGAGATGAATCTGTTGCAATCGATACGCGCGATCCTCGACGCCTGGACCGGCACGGTCGCTGCGACCATCGTCGCCGGCTTCGAGCGCATGGTGTCGCCGCGCCTCGTCCGGCTGGTCGAGAGTGAGACCGGAGAGTTTGCGCTCGAGGCTGCCAACAAGCCGGACAACGTTCCGGCCGGGATCGCCTTTCGCGATGGCGAGTTCGCCGCGGCCAATCTGGCGCCGGTGCTTCGCGGAAGCCGCATCGAAATCGTGTTGCGGCCGACACGTTTCCTCTTCCGCCCGCTCGAATTGCCGGCCCGCGCTGCCGATTTCCTCGACGGCATCGTGCGGGCGCAAATCGACCGACTGACGCCGTGGAATGCTGGCGATGCCATATTCGGCTGTGGCGCGCCGTCGGCGAGCGGCAGCGAGGCGATCACCACCGTGATCGCCGCAGCGCCGCGCAAGCTTGCGATGGGCTATGTCGACGCGGTGTCCGACTTCCATCCCTCTGCTATCGCGATCTGGACCGATGCAGCCGAGCCGGCGCAGGGCCGGATCAAGGTGTTCGAGCAGAAATCCCGCGGCGCCATCGACCGGGCTCGCCTGAGCCGGATGCTCCAAGTCACGCTCGGCGTCGCCGCCGTCGCGGCGGTCGTCGCCTCTGTTCTTGCAAGCTATCTGGCCGACAGCCTCAGCGCGCAGGAGAGCGAGCTCGAGCGCCAGATCACCCAGCGCCGCGCCGCGCTGCGGATGGGCACCGACGGCGGCGAACGTTCGCCGCTGGCGCTTCTCGAGCGGCGCAAATATGAGAGTGCGGCGAGCGTGATCGTGCTGGAGTCGCTCAGCCGCGTGCTGCCGGACCACACCTATGTCACCGAGCTGCATCTCGCAGGCAACAAGCTGCAGATCGCCGGCATCACGCATGACGCGCCGTCGCTGATTCCGCTGATCGAGCAATCCCAGCATTTCACCCGCGCGACGTTCTACGCCCCGACCACGCGCGCGCCCTCGGATCCTGGAGAGCGCTTCCATATCGAGGCACAGATCGAGCCGAGGAACGTGCCATGAGCGCCCAAAGCACCATGACACGCGCCCTGACCACCTCGCCGTTGATCGCGGTGACGCTCTACGCCGCCATGACCGGCGGTCTCTTGCTCATCACGGTGCTCTCGGTCGCCGACGTCTTCGCCCATCGCCAGGCGCTGGTGCAGACCTCCGATCTGCTCGACCAGTTGCGCGGCCGCAAGACCGGCGCCGGTGGCAAGGCCGCGTCGTCGGCCGACCATCCGGGCACGCCTTTCCTGGAAGGGCCGACCGTGACGGTCGCGGGCGCCAATCTGCTGCAGCGCGTTGCGTCGGCGGTGGCCAATGTCGGCGGCACGGTCCAGTCGTCGCAGGTCGACGTCTCCGGCGCGCAAGCCAAGGATGGTCTCGTCGGCCTCGTCGTCAGTTGCGAACTGGAGCAGACCAGCTTGCAGAAGCTGCTCTACGATCTCGAAGCCGGCATGCCGTTCCTGTTCGTCGACCAGCTCGATGTTCAGGTGCCGCAGACAACGACCCTGAACGAAGCTGGCGCCGGCCGCGTCAGGGTGATCCTCGGCGTTTCCGGCCAGTGGCGGGCAGGAAACTAGGCTGGAGAGGTGGTTCCCTTCATCTCCAGCGCTGTTTTGATGGGTGCGGGTTGATGGCAGAGCACATCGGAACTAGTTTGCCGGCTCGGCCACGCCGCCCGGCAGTCGGTCGCAGGGGAGTGTCGATGTTCGGACGGCTGGGACGGATCGGATTGGTCGCGCTGTGGATCATCCCTGCCTTGGGCACGGGGGCGACGATGGCGGTGACCTCGTCCCGAATCGATATCCTGTCCGACGATACGGTCAGCAATTCGACCGATACTGTTGACGTTGGCGCAGTGCGCCCGATCGCAAGGCCCGCGCAATCCGCAAGCAGGCCGCTTCCTCGAGGTAATCCGCTCTGGTCTGTGCCGCTGTCGGCGCTGACCGCAACGGAGGAACGCCCGATCTTCTCGGCGACGCGCCGGCCGCCGCCGCGCGCGGTGGCGGCATCGTCGGCCGAAGAGGCCCCAGCGCCGCCGCCTCCGAAGGCGGCCGAGGCGCCGCTGCCGCTCGTCCTGGTCGGAGCCGTGGTTGGCGAGGGCGAGGCCATTGCGATCCTCATGGACCGCACCGATCAGAAGGTGATCCGCATGCGCCAGGGCGAATCGCGGGCAGGCTGGTCGCTCAGCGCCGTTCAGCCGCGCGAAGTCACGTTCAAGCACGGCGACCGCAGCGAGGTGCTGGCGTTGCAGCGGCCGGAAGCGCCAGCACCGTCCGGGCCTCCAGTTGGCGCGGTACCAATTCCTCCGACGACAGCTCTCGACGCGCCAACTCCGGCTGCGGAAGGCTCGTTCTCTGCACCCATCGTTTCGAGACCGGCGTCAAAAGGCGCCGCATCCAGCGGTCTTTGAGCTCAACCCGCGGCCTCGCTGTGCTGAGGTGTCGTCGGCGAAACGTGGGGCTGACGCGCGCTGGCCCCGGCTCAGCGCGACAGGCGCTTCAGCTCGGCGCGAGCCTTCTCCGCGAGCGGGTCGTCCCCGTGGCGGGCAATGAAGAGCTCCAGCGCCTCGGCCGTTCCCTTTCGGCGAGCAAGCTCGTACTCCTCGGCGACGGCAATGGAGGGATCGCGCGCCGGCGGCATGATCCCGGCGCGCCCGGGTTTACCTGCTTCCTGCGCCTCGGCTTTGCGAACCATGACGGGCTGTTCCTCCAGGAGCGGGTGATCCGAGCCGGCGAGCGCGGCGAGGGCCACGAAAAGGCCGGCCGCAGGGCGGAACGGTCCCATGGGTTGCCTCAAGATTGCTGCGGTGGTCTCGTCCAACCCCGTGTAAACACAGGGAGACTGATTAACAAGTCGTTATCAGGGCGGCTTCGCACAACCTATCCAAATTAAAACAAACATATAAAACGAGGCCTTAGAATTGGCGCGGCGCCCCGAATCAGGGTGCGCTCGGCGCTACCGGGAGAGTGATCATTGGCTACCGCGGTTACCATCGGCGCAACCGGCAATGCCGACATCGATGGAATGCTGTCCGGTTACAAATGGACCGGCACGATCACCTACAGCTTTCCGGATGCCTCCGGCGACTACTCGAACCCCTATACCGGCGGGAACGGCGAGCCGACCACATCGGGCTTCTCTCAAGCCCCGAGCCAGATGCAGGCTGCGATCAACTACGCGATCGGGCTGATCCAAAGCTACACCAACGCCACCATCCAGTACGCCGGGACCAACGGCGCGGATATCATGGTGGCGCAGTCGCCGGCCGCCAATCCGACCTCGTACGCCTACTATCCAAATAGCTATGCATCCGGCGGCGACGTCTGGTTCGGAACCGCATACAATTATTCGCAGGCCTCGCTCGGCAACTATTATTTCGCGACCGCGCTGCACGAGCTCGGTCACGCCTTCGGCCTGAAGCACAGCCAGGAGACCGGCGGCCCCGCCAACGTCGCGGTGCCGAGCGCGCATGACGATTCCGAATACACCGTCATGAGCTATCGCAGCTATGTCGGAGCTTCGACGACGACCGGCTACACCAATGAGGCGTACGGATATCCGCAGACCTACATGGCCAACGATATCCTCGCGCTGCAAACGATGTACGGCGCGAACTACACGACCCAGAGCGGCAACACGGTCTACACCTGGAGCCCGACCACGGGGCAGGAGTTCATCAATGGCGTCGCGCAGCTTGCGCCGGGTGGCGGAGCCGGTGGTTCGGCCAACCGCATCTATGAGACGATCTGGGATGGCGGTGGTGTCGATACCTACGACCTGTCGAACTATGCGACGAACCTGACCATCAATCTCAATCCCGGCGCATCGTCGGTATTCTCGAGCACGCAGTTGGCCTATCTCGGCAACGGCCACTATGCGGTAGGCAACGTCTACAACGCCTATCTCTACAACAACGACGCACGTTCCTACATCGACAACGCGATTGGCGGCACCGGCAACGACACGATGATCGGCAACGCCATCGCCAACGTGCTGAATGGCGGCTCGGGCAACGACACCATCACCGGCGGCGGCGGCAACGACACCATCATCGGCGGCGCCGGGACCGATACGGCGGTGTATTCGGGTAACAAGGCCAGTTACTCCATCACATATGATGCGAACTCGCAGACCTTCACCATAAGCGATCTGCGCTCCGGCTCACCCGACGGCACCGACAGCCTGACAGGGGTGGAGAATTTTCAGTTCGCGGACGGTACGGTCGCCAGCGCTAGCCTGATCAACGTTACGATCGAGGCGCAAGGCTCCACCAAGCTGGTGCAGACAGGCACGAGCTATTACCTCGACAGCATCAGCACCGGCAGCGGACCCGTTCTGAAGATTTCCGGCTCAGCGCTGGTGTCGACCAGCTATGCGCCGTGGGCGCCAGTCGGCGCCGAGCAGGTCGGCAGCGGATATGATGTCGTCTGGAAAAATCACTCGACCGGGCTGTACACCGTCTGGAGCACCGACAGCAACGGCAACTATATCTCCAATCTCACTGGCGATCTGTCCGGCACTAGCGCGTCCCTCGAGTCTTTCGAGACCACCCTTCAACAGGACCTCAACGGCGACGGCACGATCGGTGTTGTCACGACCACCATCGAGGCACAGGGCTCCACCAAGCTGGTGCAGGTAGCCGATAACTTCTACCTCGACGATATCAGCACCGGCAGCGGGCCTGTCCTGAAGATTTCCGGCTCGTCGGTCAGCGCCCAGGCCTACGGCACCTGGGCACCCATCGCAGCCGAGAAGACGGCGAGCGGATACGATGTGGCGTGGAAGGACTCTGCGACGGGTCACTTCACGGCCTGGAGCACTGACAGCAACGGCAACTATACCGGCAATATCGTTCCCGAGGTGACCGGGACGAATGCGTCATTTGAGTCGCTTGAGACCACCTTTCAACAGGACCTCAACGGCGACGGCACGATCGGCATTCCCACCACCACCATTGAAGCACAGGGCTCTACCAAGCTGGTGCAGGTGGGTGACAACTTCTACCTCGACGCTATCAGCACCGGCAGCGGACCTGCTCTGAAGATTTCCGGCTCAGCATTGGTGTCGACCAGCTATGCGCCGTGGGCGCCAGTCGGCGCCGAGCAGGTCGGCAGCGGATATGATGTCGTCTGGAAAAATTCTTCAACCGGTCTCTACACTGTCTGGAGCACCGACAGCAACGGCAACTACGTCTCGAGTCTCACTGGCGACCTGTCCGGCACCAGCGCGTCCCTTGAGTCTTTCGAGACCACCTTTCAACAGGACCTCAACGGCGACGGCACGATCGGTGTTGTCACGACCACCATCGAGGCACAGGGCTCCACCAAGCTGATGCAGGTAGCCGACAACTTCTACCTCGACGCTATCAGCACCGGCAGCGGGCCTGTCCTGAAGATTTCCGGCTCGTCGGTCAGCGCCCAGGCCTACGGCACCTGGGCGCCAATCGCGGCCGAGAAGACGGCGAGCGGATACGATGTGGCGTGGAAGGACTCTGCGACGGGTCACTTCACGGCCTGGAGCACCGACAGCAACGGCAACTATACCGGCAATATCGTTCCCGAGGTGACCGGGACGAATGCGTCGTTTGAGTCGCTTGAGACCACCTTTCAGCAGGACCTCAACGGCGACGGCACGATCGGTGTTGTCACGACCACCATCGAGGCACAGGGCTCCACCAAGCTAGTGCAGGTAGCCGACAATTTCTACCTCGACGCTATCAGCACCGGCAGTGGGCCTCTCCTGAAGATTTCCGGCTCGTCGGTCAGCGCCCAGGCCTACGGCACCTGGGCACCCATCGCAGCCGAGAAGACGGCGAGCGGATACGACGTGGCGTGGAAGGACTCTGCGACGGGTCACTTCACGGCCTGGAGCACTGACAGCAACGGCAACTATACCGGCAATATCGT